>JAAZNB010000177.1 GCA_012798515.1 Chloroflexota bacterium | reverse complement strand
GATAAACAGATCAAGGTTGGATTAGTGAATGGCTTCGATCATTTCGACGCCTGCACTTTTCGAGCGAACGGTTCACCGGTTATTGTTACCAAAGCCGGTCAGCCAGGGGATCGTCAACGCTTCAATCTGGCGCATGAGTTAGGGCACCTGGTATTGGATGTAAAAGAAGGCCTGGAGAAAGAAAAAGCTGCCCACCGGTTTGCTGGCGCTTTTCTCGTTCCTGCCATTACCGTACGGCGTGAACTGGGTAACCGGCGTACTGACCTGAACTCCAATGAATTGTATTTATTAAAACGCAAATATGGGTTGAGCATGCAAGCCTGGGTCAAGCGCGCGGCTGACCTTGAAATCATCCAAAAGCATACTGCCGAGCGATTGTTCCGTTCGTTTTCATTCCAAGGATGGCGCAAAGTGGAGCCAGGCGAACAGTTGGCGCCAGAACAGCCGCTCCGCATGCAGCGACTAGTTTACCGTGCCCTGGCCGAAGATTTGATCTCTCCCACTCGAGCCGAGGAACTACTGGGACAAGCCCTGGTTCCAGTCTACGCTTAGGATAAAACAGCATGGCAGCCTACCCCCTGGTGCTAATCACGGACACGAACATCTGGATCGATCTGGATTATGGAGGGCTGCTGGAGTTTGTCTTTCAACTACCTTATCAAATCTGTGCGGCCGATTTTGCCAAAGTGGAAATGCGTGATATCAATACCGCCCTGTTGGAAAGGCGGGGGCTTCATTTTCAGGGATTGGACGGTAAACTTGTCAATGAGCTTTATCGCCTCCGTCAGCAGAAAAACACTATCGCAGTCGCCGATATGGCAGCATTTTTATTAGCCAGAGAACAAAGGGCGATATTAGTTACGGGCGACCGCACACTGACAAAATTTACATCATTGGAAGGGATCAGGGTCCACGGAGTCCTATGGTTGATGGATGAAATGGTACGTTGTGAAATTCTGCCACAACTCCAAGCGGCCGTTTCCCTGGATTTAATGATAAGACACGGTGCCCGCCTCCCGGAAGAGGAATGCACACGCCGGCGGCGGCATTGGTCAGTTTGAATCGACCCGACCAGCACCCATTTTCCCCCACCTACGCCGGGCCGCGCGAGGTGACGGACAGCAGCGCCAGGTTGAGGTCGCGAATGCGATCGAGGATCCCGAAGAGGGTCGCCTGGTCGGCCCAATCCCCCACCAGGGTGGTGATCACGCCACCGTCCGGGCCGCGCTCGGCGTGGATGCACGCCTCGCCCAACCAGTTCGACCAGCTTTCGTCCAGCACGCCGTACACTTTGATTTCATAAACCATCGGCCGGGCCCTCCAGGCAAGGGATTGAAAATCGCGCAGACCTGCGCCATCAGGCAGCAACGGTCGCCGGTTTGACTATAGAACATACAGGGTATAGTTGGATACGTACCTTGGGGCAAATCGGCAGCCAGACCGTGGCTTACAAC
Organism: Chloroflexota bacterium; assembly: GCA_012798515.1. Lineage (GTDB taxonomy): Bacteria > Chloroflexota > Anaerolineae > Anaerolineales > Anaerolineaceae > JAAZNB01. Next base: position 611 of record JAAZNB010000177.1, on the reverse strand, counting down.
AGGCCCAGTTCTCGGGCCCGGTTGACAGCCTGCATGCGCCCGTCCACGCCCAGCTTATTGTACAGGCCGGTGGAATAGTACTTGACCGTGCGCAGCGAGAGACACAGTTTCTGGGCGATCTCCTTGTTGGCATATCCCTGGGCGATCAGCTCCAGGATCTCTATCTCCCGCCGGCTCAACGGCGCGGCCAGGGGCAGCCCCCCAGGGACCGCCGGGGTCCGCCGGGCAGAAGCCGCCGGCGCGGGGAAGCGTTCCAGGACACGCCGGGCGTAGGGCGAGGGCTCGTCCTGGGCCAGAACAACGGTAAGCAAAGTTCGCACGTCCCCACCTTCATCGAGGAAAACCTGGACCCAGCCATCCGGCCCGGCTAACGCCAGCGCCTGCTCCAGCGGCTGCACGCCTTCCGGGAGGCGCCCGCAGGCCTGTTCGAGCAGCGCCAGGCGCAGCAGGCAGGCGATCTTGCCGCCGGTGGCGTGATTAGATTCGCACCAGCCCAGGGCGGCCGCCAGCAATCCCGCCGCGGATTCCAGGCGACCGCGGGCCTGCTCCAGACGGGCCAGGGCCAGGTATTCGCCCAGGTGTGGAAAGCGGATCTCCGCCCCGGCCCGGAT
>JAAZNB010000176.1 GCA_012798515.1 Chloroflexota bacterium | reverse complement strand
TATATGGACACCATGCGCCAGATCCCGGTGGGCGTGGTCATGTTGAACCACTGCCAGCAGGTGGTCAGCAGCAACGAGGCCGCTTACGAGCTGTGCAAGAATATGTTCCCCCATAAGTTGCAGCCCGTCGCCCACGCCGTACGCACGGCGCTGTCCAGGCTGCCGGCCCAGCGGGTATCCACCACCAGCTACCTGGAAACCGTCGCCGGACAGATCTATTTCAAGATCGTTCCTTTTATCGTACCCGGCCCCCATGGCCAGCTGGAAAACCACTACGCCGTGTACCTCACCCCTCACACGCCCCAATCATCTCCGTTGCACACTGCCTCGGCAGGCCAGTACAACCTGACCGAACGCGAAATGGAGGTGGTCGACCTGGTCATTGCCGGCCTGAATAACAAAGAGATCGCCGAAAAACTGTTCATCAGCTCCCACACGGTCAAAACCCACATGGAGAACATCTTCAAGAAGCTGGGCGTAGACCGCCGGGCCGCAATCATTCACAAATTCGACCATTAGCCCTGCCAGGCAGGTCCGGCCCATCAGGCCCCCTCCGTTTCCCTTCCCTTTCATTTGTATATCCTCTTGGTGCTCGATTGGCACCCGGCTGGAAACCAAACGCACAGAGCTCACCCGGGCGGATGAGCTCTGTGGAATGATTTTACCAGTTGGGGCTACAACAATCCTTTGACCATTTGCATGATGCTGTCTTTGTTCGGCAGGCTGTACTGTTCCGCGCCCCCAAAAGGCAGCGGCGCATTGACGGCGCCCAGGCGGCGCACCGGGCTTTTGAGCATACCGAAGCAATCTTCGTTGATCACGGCGGCGATCTCCCCACCAAAGCCACCCCGGGTGGGGTGTTCGTGCACGATCAAGGCCCGGCCGGTCTTCTGCACCGATGCGGTGATCGTCTCCCGGTCCAGCGGGAGCAGCGTGCGGGGGTCGATGACTTCCACGCTGATGCCCTCTTTTTCCAGCTCGGCGGCCGCTTCGAGACAGCGGTACAACATCAGCTGGTAAGAGATGATGGTGACGTCCTTGCCTTCGCGCGCCACCCAGGCCTGCCCCAAGGGCACCGTGTAATCGCCATCCGGCACGTCGCCTTTGATGCCCAACAGCGCCTTGTGCTCCAGGTACAACACCGGGTCGTTGTCGCGCACGGCCATCTTCATCAGGCCTTTGGCGTCCGCCGGGGTGGAAGGGGCTACAATCTTCAACCCGGGAACGTTCTGGAACCAGCCTTCGATACATTGCGAATGCTGCGCTCCGGCGCCAAAGCCGGCGCCCTGCACCGCCCGGATCACCATGGGCACACTCCACTGTCCACCGGACATATAGCGCGTCTTGGCGGCCTGGTTGGCAATCGAATCGAAGGCATATGCCCCGAAATCGGCAAATTGCAGTTCTACAATGGGGCGTTTGCCCATCATGGCCAGCCCCACCCCCGCACCGGTGTACCCGGATTCGCTGATCGGCATGTTGACCACCCGCTGCGGGCCAAATTGATCGTACAACCCGGCCGTCTGGCCGAAAGCGCCGCCCATCTTCTCCACGTCCAGCCCCATGAGGAGCACGTTCTGGTCGCGCGCCATCTCCTCGCACATGCCTTCATTGACCGCCTGACCATACATCATGTTTTTCATAGCGCTAATCCTCCGCTGGGTGTGGCGTACACAAATTCGGGATTCAATATTTCTTCCGCCGTGGGCACGGGCGAGCTCTCCGCATACGCAAAGGCCGCGTCGACTTTGCCGGCCGCCTGCGTCCGAACGTCATCCAGCTCTTCCCGGGTCACCCCATAGGATTCCACCAGCACCGCGTCCAGCTTGAGGATGCAGTCGTTCTGCCTGGCCACGTCGACCTCGCTCAGATCGCGATACACCTGGGGATCGCCTTCGAAATGGCCGCGCCAGCGCACCACTTTCATTTCGATCACGTTGGGCTGGCAGTCCCGCGCCGCCGCAACGGCTTTCTGCAGCGCTTCCGCTACGGCGCAGGCATCCGTGCCGTCTACGACCACGCCGGGCATGTTGTAGCCTGCAGCACGCGAGGCGATGTCTGCCACGGCGCTCCCCCGCTCGGCCGGCTGAGAAATGGCCCAGCCGTTGTTCTCGATCATGAAAACCACCGGCAGTTTGTACGTCGAGGCGATGTTCATGGCTTCATGGACGTTGCCCTCGTTCGAGGCGCCTTCACCGAAGCAGCAAATCACCGCCCCATGCCGCCCGTCCAGTTTGAGCGCCATGGCCGCCCCCACGCCCATCGGGGCGCTCGACCCCAGCACGGCGCTGATTGGGAACAGGTGTTTCTCCGGATTGGAAATGTGAAATTCGAAGCCCAGGCCCTTGCAATAACCGTTGGCGCGCCCGATCAGCTCGCAGGTGAACTTATCGGTGTCCAACAGATTGACCAGCAGGGTCTGCTGGCGATGGGTGGGGACGATGTAATCGTCCGGTCCAATGGCGTTCAAGATACCGGCGCTGATGGCTTCCTGCCCGAGTCCCAGGTGAAAAAATCCGACCAGCTTGCCCATCTTGACAAAGGCCACGATTTTTTCCATGTAAAGGCGTCCCAGGACCATCTGTGCGTACATCTTCAACAGCTCTTGTTTTGAAATCATCCAGCTCTCCTTTCCATCTCCGTTCGTTGTGCCGTGCTCATGGTCATTCCTGTAGGTTTCAAACCTTCATCCCGCAGCCGAGGCGGTTATCGTTGTCACGTCATGTGCTCAATCCAGGGTCAGGTCTGCGGATTGCACGATCTTCTTGATCGATTCCAAGAACCTGGCGGCCGGGTAGCCGTCGAGGATGGCGTGGTCGATGGTCAAGGACAGGATGGCCACCGGCCGGATGACGATGTGATCCTCTGCGTCCACCACGGCCTCTTTACGCACACTGCCAATGGCCAGGATGGCCGCTTCGGGGGGATTGATGATGGGCGTCATCACGTCCACGTCGAGCATCCCCATGTTGCTCAGGGTAAACGTACCACCCAACATATCCTCTGCTTCCAGGCAGCCTTCTTTGACCTTGCGGCTCAATTGGCTGATCTCGGCTGAGACCTGGCGCAAGGTCTTGGTTTGTACGTCCCGGACCACAGGCACGTATAACGCATCCTCGGCTGCCACCGCCACGCCGATGTTGATCGAGCGGTAGATCACCCACTCGCCATCCTGCAGCGAAGCATTTAGAGACAGGTTCTCTTGCAATGCCTGGGCCACGATCTTGGTAAACAGGTCGGTGTAGGAGATCTTCGCCCCCATGGCGGCAAACTGTGCCCGCAACTCGACCAACCGGGAAACGTCTACCCGGGTGGTCACCGTGGCCTGCGGCGAGCGGGCCAGGCTCCCCGCCATCCGCTCAGCGATCACTTTGCGCGTCGAGGGCAAGGCCGTCCGGCTGTGCACCTGTCGCCAGGGGTCCTGCTCCGCCATACCCGCCGCAGCTGCGGCCTGGGGCGTTTCCCCTGGGGTTGAGAGCGCGTTTTCATCCAGCAAGGCAATGACTTCACCCGAGGTCACTACGTCGTCTTCGGGATAGAGCAGCTGGGTAATGACCCCATCGGCATCCGCTTCCACGGTGTAGGTAAGCTTTTCCGAAGAGATCTCAGCGATCCCTTCCCCTTTCTTGACCAAGGTTCCTTCGGAGACCAGCCATTTAACAATGGTTCCTTCCTGCATACTTAAGCCGAGCCTGGGCATAAATACGTTCATCATGGTGTGTTTCCTCTTCTTAAATGGCGTTCATGGGTAACTGTTCAGCG
>JAAZNB010000761.1 GCA_012798515.1 Chloroflexota bacterium | reverse complement strand
TCAGCCCAGCTCATCCAGGGCCAGGTTGAGCTCCAGGACGTTGACCCGCGGCTCACCCAGGAAGCCCAACTGGCGGTCCTGGGTGTGGCCCGCGATCAGGGCCAGGACGTCTTCCACAGCCAACCCGCGCAGGCGGGCCACACGGCCGGCCTGGTAGCGGGCCGCGGTGACGCTGATGTGCGGGTCGAGCCCGCTGCCCGAGGCGGTGACCAGGTCGACCGGGATCGGGGCGGTGTTCCCGGGGTCGGCAGCCTGCAGGGCGGCCGCGCGGTCCGCCACGGCCGTGGCCAGGGCCGGGCCGGCCGGGGATAAGTTCGAGGCGCCGGAGGCGGAGGCGTTATAGGCATAGGAGCCGGTGGCAGACGGGCGCCCCCAGAAATAGCGGGGGTCGTCGAACGACTGGCCGATCAGGCTGGAGCCAACCGCCTGCCCTTCCCGCTCCACCAGGCTGCCGTTGGCCTGGCGAGGAAAGAACAGCTGGGCCAGGCCGGTGACGGCCGCCGGGTAGAGCAGCCCGGTCAAGAGGGTCATCAGGCCAAACAAAACGAACAAAGGACGCAGAAAACGGGTCATGTTATTTTCCTCGCCAAAGGGATTCGGACGACCGGCCGGGGTGCATCTCAGGCTGCGCCGGCCTGGTGGACGGCATTTCCTCACCGGGGGGCGCCACGGAGAGCCGTTTCCCGGCCGGGCGCGCCGGCCGGGGGCCGGACAACTCGCGCAGTGAACCATACGCGTCCAACTGGTTCCAGCCCCAGGCGGCCCCGAACAACACGACCAGGGTCAGGGCCTGGGCCCACGGGTGCAGCCTGCCCGAGACGGGCAGCTTCGATTCCAGGTAGAACGCCCCAACACAAACGGGGGCAAACAACACCATCCAGACAGAACGAAGGATTTTCTCCATCATCTTGACCTCACACCAGGTGCAGGGCGGTCAGGATCAGGTCGATGAGCTTGATGCCCACGAAGGGAGCGATCAGGCCGCCCAGCCCGTACACCAATAGATTGTTACCCAGCAACCGGGCGGCGCTCACCGGCCGGTAGGGCACGCCTCGCAGCGCCAGGGGGATCAGCGCCACGATGATCAGGGCATTGAAGATCACCGCCGAGAGGATGGCGCTTTGTGGGGTGGCCAGGTGCAGGACGTTCAGCGCCCCCAGCTGCGGGTAAGTGCTGGCAAAGGCAGCCGGGATAATGGCGAAGTACTTGGACACGTCGTTGGCGATGCTGAAGGTGGTCAGCGCGCCGCGGGTCATGAGCAGCTGTTTGCCGATCTCCACGATCTCGATTAGCTTGGTCGGGTTGCTGTCCAGGTCGATCATATTGGCCGCCTCGCGCGCCGGCTGGGTCCCCGTGTTCATCGCCACGGCCACGTCGGCCTGGGCCAGGGCGGGCGCATCGTTGGTGCCGTCCCCGGTCATGGCCACCAGCCGGCCGCCGGCCTGGTAGTCGCGGATCAGGTCCAGCTTCTTTTCCGGCGTGGCCTGGGCCAGGAAATCGTCCACCCCGGCTTCGGCGGCGATGGCCGCAGCAGTCAGCGGATTATCGCCGGTGATCATCACCGTCTTGATGCCCATCTTGCGCAGCTGGGCAAAGCGCTCGCGCAGGCCGCCTTTGACGATGTCCTTGAGGTGGATCACGCCCAACACGCCGGCATTACGGGCCACCACCAGGGGGGTGCCGCCCTGGTGGGCAATGGCCTCCACGGCGCGCTGGACCTCCGGCGGGGTCTCTTTGCCACAGGTGTGCAGGTACGCCTGGATGGCGTCCGCCGCGCCCTTGCGGATCTGGAGGTGGTCGAGGTCCACGCCGCTGAGGCGCGTCTGGGCGGAAAAGGGGATGAAACGCATCCCCTGGGGATATTCCGCCGAGCCGGCCAGGCTGCGCCCGCGCAGGCCGTATTTCTCCTTGGCCAGCACCACGATGCTGCGGCCCTCGGGGGTCTCGTCGGCCAGGGAAGCCAGCTGCGCCGCCTCGGCCAGCTCCTGGGAAGCCACGCCCTCCAGGGGGATGAACTCGAACGCCTGGCGGTTGCCCAGGGTGATGGTGCCGGTCTTGTCCAGCAGCAGCACGTCTACGTCGCCGGCGGCTTCCACCGCCCGCCCGGACATGGCAATGACGTTGCGCTGGATCAGGCGGTCCATGCCGGCGATGCCGATGGCCGAAAGCAGGCCGCCGATGGTGGTGGGGATCAGGCACACCAGCAGGGCGGTCAGCACGGTAATGGTGATGGGCGCCCCCCGGCCGGCAGCCTGCACGCTGTAGAGCGAGAAGGGCAGCAGGGTCACGCACACCACCAGGAAGATGATGGTGAAGGCCGAGAGCAGGATGCTCAAGGCCAGCTCGTTGGGCGTGCGCTGCCGTTTGGCGCCCTCCACCAGGCTGATCATACGGTCGAGGAAGCCCTCGCCGGGAGAGGCGGTTACCCGCACTACCAGCCAGTCGGAGAGGATGCGCGTCCCGCCCGTGACGGCGCTGCGGTCGCCGCCGGACTCGCGGATCACCGGGGCGCTTTCGCCGGTGACGGCGCTCTCGTCCACCGAGGCGATGCCTTCGACGACCTCCCCGTCGGCGGGAAGCACGTCGCCGGTTTCCACCAGGTACAGGTCTCCCTGGCGCAGCCGGGTGGAAGAGACCAGCTCGTAGCCGGCCTGGCGAGAGGCCTGGCGCAGCTTGCGGGCCTGGGTCTCCTGGCGCGTCTTGCGCAGCGCTTCGGCCTGGGCCTTGCCGCGGCCTTCGGCCAGCGCTTCGGAGAAATTAGCAAACAACACGGTGAACCACAGCCAGATACAGATGGCGCCAATAAAGCTGGCCGGGGCTTCTCCCTGCCCGGCCAGGGCCTGGACCCACATCAGCGTGGTCAGCAGGCTGCCGGCTTCCACCACGAACATGACCGGGTTGCGCAGCATGCCGCGCGGGTCCAGCTTGCGCACGGCCTCCACCGCCGCCCGGCGGTACAGGCCACGACGATAGGCTTTAGGTTTACGAACTTGTTCTAACATGATTACTATCCCATCTCTAAATCAACCACCAACCATAATGAAATGCTCGACGACCGGGCCCAACGCCAGGGCGGGTACGAAGTTGAGCGCTCCTACCAGCAGGACGACTGCCACCAGCCAGAAGATGAACAAGGGGCTGTGGGTGGGCAGGGTGCCCGCGCCGGCCGGGATCTTCTTTTTCGCCACCAGGGAACCGGCCAGGGCCAGGGTGGGCAGCATGATCCAGAAGCGGCCGATCCACATGGCCAGCGCCCCGCTCAGGTTGTAGAAGGGGACGTTGCCGCTCAGCCCGGCAAAGGCGCTGCCGTTGTTGTTGCCCTGGGAGGTAAAGGCGTACAGGATCTCACTGAAACCGTGCGGGCCGGGGTTGAGGATCGACGCCTGGCCGGCGGGGGAGATCACGCCCCAGGCGGTCAGCCCCAACACGGTGATAGGCATAATCAGGATGACCAGGGCGGCCATCTTCATCTCGAAAGGCTCGATCTTCTTGCCCAGGTATTCCGGCGTGCGGCCTACCATCAGCCCGGCGACGAACACGGCCACGATGACGAACACCAGCATGCCGTACAGCCCCGAGCCCACGCCGCCAAAGACCACCTCGCCCAGCTGGATCAACACCAGCGTGACCAGCCCACCCAGGGGGGTGTACGAGTCGTGCATCGAGTTGACCGAGCCGTTGGAGGCCGCCGTGGTGGCAGCGGCCCACAGCACTGAATTGGCCGGGCCAAAGCGCACCTCTTTACCCTCCATGTTGCCGCCCGGCGCCAGGCGACCGGCTGCCTGGTCGATACCCTGGTTGGTATACACCGGCAGAGGGGCAGTCTCGGCCGCGTAAGCACAGGCGGTAAAGGCCACCAGCAGGATCAGCATGGCGGCCAGCACGGCCCACCCCTGGCGCGTGTCCCCCACCATTCGGCCAAAAGTGTAGGTCAGGGCGGCCGGCAGGAGCAGGATGGACAGCGCTTCGAGGAAATTCGACAGCGGGGTCGGGTTCTCGAAGGGGTGAGCCGAATTGACGTTGAAAAAGCCCCCGCCGTTGGTGCCCAGCTGCTTGATGGCCACCTGAGAAGCGGCCGGGCCGAGGGCCAGGGTCTGCCGGGTCAGCGGAGCTCCCTGGCCGTCCACGCCCGGGTCGAGCAGCCGGACCTGTTGAGCAGGGTCGAAGGTTTGCACCACGCCCTGGCTGACCAGGGCCAGCGCCAGCAGGAGAGACAGGGGCAGCAGGATATACAGCGTAGAGCGGGTCAGGTCCACCCAGAAATTCCCGATGGTCCGGGCGCTGTGGCGCGCCAGGGCGCGGATAAAGGCCGCCAACACGGCCATCCCGGCCGCAGCAGAGAGGAAATTCTGCACGGTCAGCCCCACCATCTGGGTGAAAAAGCTCAAGGTCGTCTCCCCGCCATAGTTCTGCCAGTTGGTGTTGGAGGCAAAACTGACCGCCGTATTCAGGGCCAGGTCAGGGTTTACGGCCCCGAAGCCCTGCGGATTCAAAGGCAGGAACCCTTGCAGGCGCTGCAGCAGGTACACCACCACGGCGCCCAACAGGCTGATGGCCAGCACAGCCAGGGTATATTGCTTCCAGTTCATCTCCTCTTCCGCTTCCACCCCGGCCAGGCGGTAAAACCACCGCTCGACCGGCAGGATCAGGCCGGAAAGGAAGACCCGCTCCCCCTGGTACACCCGGGCCATGTACGCGCCCAGGGGCTTCACCAGCAGCAGCAAGACGATAAAGTAGATCAGGATCTGTAACCAGCCGGTGTACGTCATCCGAACTTCTCCGGGTTCAACAAAGCCACGAACAAATAGACCAG
>JAAZNB010000760.1 GCA_012798515.1 Chloroflexota bacterium | reverse complement strand
TTGTGCCGCCAGATACAGCCATCTCGCAGAAAAATCTTTTCTCCCCCTCTGCGCGGCGCTTTTGGCCGCGGAGAGGGGGCCGGGGGGAGTGGCAAAAGTCCGCAAATGCATCTGGCAATTTAGATGCGTTTACCCTGGCCGCGGCGGCGATTTAAGTTCCCACAGGGCTTGCCTGTCCGGGTATAATAGTAAAGAGTGTAATATCCTTTGGCGTAATCACAAGCTGTCCACGTAGGATAGACCCTGATTGTTTCCCTGGCACGACAAAGAGAACACTTTCGATAACGGGAAGCAAAATGCATAGCGGGGGCTACCGAGGGGAATTTGCTTCATAATAACTTCCGGCGGTGTGGCCCATCGCCGGAAGTTATTTAAACCGTTATCCATTGGTCGTGGTAGCTTGGTGGCCCGCAGGATCTCTGTTTCAATTCAACAGATAGGCCAGGATCCAGCGCGCCGTGGCCACCAGGGCGTCCAGGTGGGTGCGCTCGTAACTATGAGAGGCGTCCACCCCCGGGCCGATGAGGGCCACAGCCAGGTCTCCCCCGGCGCGCCACAGGCTTTCGCCGTCTGAGCCGTAGTAAGGATAAACGTCCACCCGGTAGTCGATGTCGTTCTCGCCGGCCAGGTGGCGCAGGCGCTGGCTCATGCCGTGATGGTAAGGCCCCCCCGAATCTTTGACGCATAATGAAGCGTGATACTCGTCCGAGTTCTGGCCTTCGCCGGCGGCAGCCATGTCCACGGTGAGCAGCTCGACGCAGCCGGCAGGGATGCCCGCCGCGGCGCCATGGCCGGTCTCTTCGTAATTGCTGAAGAAAAGGTGGGTGGTTTGCACGGGCTGCAAGCCGGCCTCGTGCAGAGCTTTGACGGCCGCCAGGATGCAGGCCACACAGGCCTTGTCGTCCAGGTGGCGGGAGCGCACGAAACCGTTGACCACTTCGACGCGTGGGTCGAAAGACACGAAATCGCCCACCTCGATGCCCAGGGCCCGGGTCTGCTCCTGGCTGACGGTACGTTCGTCGATGCGGACCTCGATGACCTCTTCGTCGCGCGGCGTTTCGGACACTTTCTTACCGTAAATGTGCACGGAGGCTTTGTCCAGCAAGATCGAACCCCTGATCTTGTGCCCGCCGGCGGTGAAGACGGTGCAGCCTTCCCCCTCGATGCTGTTCCAGGCGTAGCCGCCCAGTTGGGTGAGCTTGAGCCGCCCGTTGGGCTTGATGGCCTTGACCATGGCGCCCAGTGTATCCACGTGCGCGGTCATGGCGCGCGGGGCAGAGGCCAGCTGCCCGTCCAGGCTGGCCAGCAAGCCGCCTTTGTGGGTGCGCTGGGCCGGAATGCCCATGGCGGACAGGGCTTGCTCGGTGTAGAGAATGCCGGCTTCGGCCATGCCCGTGGGGCTGGGCGTGTTGAGCAGGCCGGTTAAAAAGTCGAGTAGATAGGCTGTATCGATTTCAGGCAGGGTCATCAATGGTTTCTCCAGGTGGTGCCATAGGCCGTGCGGCGCAGCGGCCGCAGGGTTGGGGTGCGGCAGGTCAGGCGGGGAGCGGAAATTCTCGTCCTTCGAATGCACCGATTTTTTCGCGCCAGGCGGGCGAGATGGGAATGCTTTTTTGCTGGCGGTAGTCATACGCCACCATCACCGTTTGGGCTTCGGCCATCACCCGGCTGCCATCCTCGTCCTCGATGTGGTAATCGATGGTCATGCTTTTATTGCCGATGTGTGAAACGCACAACCCGACGCGCACTTTGTCGTGGATGAAAATGGGCGCCAGGAAGCGAATGTGGATGTCGCCGACGATGTAGCCCAGATCGAAGAACGAGGCCCCATCGAAGAGTCCCAGCTCAATCAGGTAGGCCAGGCGGGCCTGTTCCAGGTAGGTGAGAAAGCGAGTGTTGTTGACGTGCCACTGCGGGTCCAGGTCCCCATAGCGGACTTGAATCGGGTAGTAGAAACGGAATTTTGTCATGGCAAAATTATCTCACTTAAGGGATAAAAATCCAGCCATCCGGGTGGGGATGGGTAAATTACGGCCGTTTTACCAGACCCCCGGGCAGGCAGCCCTGGGACTGAAATGTCACAGGAAAATGCGCTGAGACTCGGGTTTTGTTGAAGCACTTGGCGTTCTTTCCAATATTCTGACGAATGTGTCCAATTCAAAAGCGGAAGGTCATCCCACAGCAATGATGTCTGTCACTTGTTAGCTAAATATGGTTGGAATAGACTTATTTATAACTAGAGAAATATTACCCATATTACCATAAGAGGAACAATCACATGCAGATCACTCGACAGGCCGATTACGCTCTTCGGGCGATGATATATTTGTCCCGTTTAGATCCAAACCGGCGCGCCGCTACCAGCCAGATTGCAGAAGAGCAGCGCATTCCCCCGTCCTTCCTGGCCAAGATCATCTCACAACTGTCGATCGCCGGTTTGATTCATACTTCCCGCGGTGCTCGCGGCGGCGTTGCCCTGGCGCGCTCGGCCGACGAGATCTCTGTTCTGGAAGTGGTCGAGGCCATCGATGGTCCGATTGCGTTGAACGAATGCACCGAAGATCCTGCCGTGTGCCCCTTTGGCAACGAGTGCCCGCTTCGTCCGCTGTGGTGTGAGGCCCAGGCCGAACTGGTGCAGCGTTTGAAGAACACTTCGTTTGCCTATTTCAAGAACGGTGAAACCACTGCTCAGGCTGCCTGAACCTGAAGGGAGGGGCAATGCCTGTTGGGACACCCATTGGACGGCAGTGGATCGTCATGGCGCCGGACGGTAGTGTATTGGTCGATTGGGGTGGCGGCCAATACCAGGACATCGAGACGGGTGAATATCGTCGTTTAAGCGAACCCTACATGGGCCACAGCCTGTCGAACGAAGAGCTGAGCGTCTTGAGATCGTCGGGGAAGATTTCCTATTACGACGACCGTGAAGTGTACCTGGTTGGGCTGCCGGAAAAACCGCGCGGCTCGCTAGACTAAACCTGATAACTTGTAAACGTTTCTCCGGGCTGGTCCCGGAGATTTTGTTTTTAACCACCCCGGCCGGTAGAGATGGAGTGGTTTTAAAATGACTTTCCCCGGGACAGGGGTAAGCGGCCGGCATTCGAGTACAATTGGCAGGGGGAAATCTCGTAATCTACACTTGGGGTGGATGTATGACGGAACGTTTACGCGCCCGCGGTTTTCATCCGGCGGTCGTGTTGGTGGTGATTATTTTGCTGCTACTGGCCTACCTGGCGCTGGCTCCCTTGGAACGTACCCTGGGGACCAGCCTGCGCCTGATCTTGCTGCACGGCGCCTGGGTATGGACCGGGCTGCTGGCATTTGCCCTGGCGGCGCTGGTTGGCCTGGCTGCTTTGCTGGGGCGCAAGCCGGGGCTGCACGCCTGGTCCCTGGCCCTGGGGCGCACGGGGCTGTGCTTCTGGCTGACCTACCTGCCCATGTCGCTGGCGGTGATGCAGATCAGCTGGGGCGGATTTTTCTTCGACGAACCGCGCTGGCGGATCCCCTTTGCCTTTGCCGTAGTAGGCGTGCTGTTGCAAAGTGGCCTGGCCCTGATTAATATCCCGGCGGCGGCCTCGGTGGCCAACCTGGCCTTTGGGGTGGCATTGTGGAGCATCTTGTTGCCGGCGCAGAACGTCTTGCACCCGGATTCGCCGGTCTTGGGATCGGATTCGCTGCGCATCCAGCTGTACTTCGGCGGGGTGCTGGTGCTGACCGTCTTGGCCGGCTGGCAGGTCGCCCGCTTGTGGCGCAGGGCCGGTAAACCGTGACCACGCCGGGAGTACTCAACCCCTCTGCGCCGTACCCGCGGCGTAGCCTGGCGCCACTGGTGGCCCTGGTGGCGGCCATGCGTACGGCGATCAACACGTCCATTCGTATGATCTATCCCTTCCTGCCCCTGCTTAGCCGGGGAATGCAGGTGGAAATCCCGGCCCTGACCCTGGCCGTGACGCTGTCCATGTCGATTACGTTGCTGGCGCCCTTTCTGGCGCCGGTCATCGAACGGCGTGGCCGGCGCCAGGGGCTGCTGCTGGGCATGCTGTTGTTCTCACTGGGCACGGCGCTGGTGGCGCTGCACCCGGCGTACACGACTTTCTTTGCCTCTATGCTGTTGATCAACCTGGGGGATAACCTGTTTACGGCCACATCTCAGGCTTACCTGAGCGACCTCTCGGCTTTCGAACACCGCGGGCGTATGCTGGCGCTGGTGGAATTGAGTTGGGCGTTGAGTTTCATCCTGGGCGTACCCCTGATGGCGGCCCTTATTCAGGGGTTTGGGTGGCAGGCGCCCTTCTTTGCCCTGGCCGTGGCCGGTTTCGTCTCCATGCTGCTGGTCGTGCTCTGCCTGCCGGCCGGCCAGGTGAACACAGCAGCCGCGCCTCACCCGTTGGCGGCCCTCAAACAGGTCTTCTCGACCCGCTCCGCCTGGGCGATCATGACCGTGAGCGCGGCTGTGATTGCCGGCAACCAGGTGGTCAGCTGGGCGTCGGGCATCTGGATGGAAGACGCTTTTCAATTCCAGGTGGCGGCCCTGGGGCTGTCTTCGGCGTTGATTGGGTTCTCTGAGCTGGGCGGAGAGGGGCTGGCGGCCAGCTTTCTGGACCGGGTCGGTAAAAAGCGTTCCATCGCCATCGGCATGGTGGTCAACGGATTGGCGGCGGTCAGTTTGCCCTGGCTGGGCGGCACGGTCCCCGGGGCGATGGTCTGGCTGGTGTGGTTCTACCTGAGCTTCGAATTCACCGCTGTGGCCATCCTGCCCCTGGTGACCGAGATCGTGCCCGGGGCGCGGGTGACCATGATGGCGGCCAACATCGCCGCTTTCTCGCTGGGTATCGGCGTGGGGGCCTTCCTGGCGCCGTATTGTTACCAGGTGGGCTTCTGGGCCAATGCCCTGGTGTGCGTGGCCTTCGACCTGCTGGCGTTGGGGGCCTTGGGCGGTGTGCGCGTGGGCGCAGCGCAGCAGCCTGTTTCTACGGAGATGACTAAAGATGGCCTCCCTGGCAACTGAACGACCTCCGGCGCCGCTTGCCCTGCAGGTGGCCCATTTTGTTTTCACGCGCTGGTCCATGAACATCGGCGTGCGCATGGTGTATCCCTTCCTGGGCCTGTTCGCAGCCGGGATGGGCGTCGACCTGGCCGTGATCTCCCTGGCGCTCTCGCTGCGGGCCTTCACCGGGATCTTGAGCCCCCTGGTCACCCAGGTGGCCGACCGGCGCAGCCGGCGCAGTGGCATCTTGATCGGCCTGGGATTGTATACGGCCGGCGTGATCGTCATGGCGCTGTGGCCGCTCTTCCCGGTGTTCGTCGTCACCCAGTGCGTGGCCTCGCTGGGCAATTTCATCCTGGTGTCTTCCATCCAGGCCTCCATTGGGGACCAGGTGGTGTACAGCCGGCGCGGCCGGGTGATCGCCATTATCGAGCTGGGCTGGTCGTTGAGCTTCATCCTGGGTATGCCGCTGGTGGCTTCCTTGATGGATAATTATGGCTGGACGGCCGGGTTTGCCCTGCTGGGCGTGCTGGGCACGCTGGTGATCTGCGGCACCTGGCTGATCGTCCCCGGGCGCCAGCACGAGGCGCCGCGGGCGCGCAGCGCCTACAGTTTCCGGCAGGTGCTGTCTTTTCCGGTGGTGCGCGCCGGGTTGATCATGACCTTCAGCATCGTGGCGGCCAACGAGGTGGTCAATCTGGTGTTCGGGGTGTGGATGCAAGAATCCTACGGCCTGGCGCTGGGCGCCCTGGGGCTGGCTTCCGGAATCATCGGGCTGTCCGAGCTCAGCGGCGAGTCGATCACGGCCTGGGTGGTCGATCGGGTGGGGAAACAGAAGACCATCCGCGCCGGGATCCTGCTCAACGCCGTGATTGCCCTGGCGCTGCCCTGGCTGGGCAGACTGGGCCTGGCGGGAGCGCTGGTTGGGCTGTTCCTGTTCTATTTCAGTTTCGAATTGACCATCGTCAGCAGCCTGCCGTTGATGACTGAACTGCTGCCGTCTGCCCGGGCCACCATCCTGGGCATCAATGTGGCCACAATTGCCTTCGGTCGCGGCCTGGGAGACCTGTTGGGTCCCTATCTATACCAGTGGGGGATGCTGGTGGTGGGCCTGGCCGCCCTGGCTTTCGACCTGGCTGCCGTCCTGGCGCTGCGCTCGGTGCACATCGCCAGCGATGCGGCGTGAGTTTATTCAGGGATCTCCGCTTTTTGAGGCGCCATGGCACTTCAAAAAGCAACTTCCTCAATAATTTTCGGATAAATGCTTAATCATCCTGCGAGGAGATTCTCTATGCCTACTTTCGAACAGGCGCGCCAGTGGTACGCCGGGGCTGATCCGGTCCACGACTTCGACCACATCCAGCGCGTCTATCACATGGCCGAACGCCTGGCCCGGGCCGAAGGGGCCGACCTGGAGATCGTGCGCACGGCGGCCCTGCTGCACGACGCCCAGGGAACCCTGCCAGGCGGAGAGGCGCGTAAAGATCACCACCTGGCCTCGGCCGAATTTGCCGGGGAGGTCCTGGCTGCCGAAGGGTGGCCTGCCGGACGGATCGCGGCCGTGCAGCACTGTGTCCGCGCCCACCGCTACCGGGACAACCGTGAAAAGCCGGCCAGCATCGAGGCCCAGGTTCTGTTCGACGCCGACAAGCTGGACGTGCTGGGGGCCATCGGCGTGGCCCGTGTGGTAGCCTACGCTGCCCTGGCGGGACAGCCTACTTTCAGCCAGCCGTCACCGCGCTTCCTGGAGCATGGCGAGAAAGAGCCGGGCGAGCCGCACAGCGCATATCACGAATACCTGTTCAAGCTGGTGAAGATCAAAGATCGCCTGTTTACCGAGACGGCTCGCTACATTGCCGTCGAGCGCCTGGCTTATCTACGCCAGTATTTCGAGGTGCTCCAGGCCGAACTGGCCGGTGAACGCTGAAAAACCGGCGCTAAAAAGTTAACAGTATTGCCAGACGGGCGGCGTAAACGGCCGCCTGTATTGCAATTCGGACCTATCCATACTACAATCATGCATATGAACATAGCGCATGGCCCCATCCTGGTAGTAGAGGATATCCCCAACGTGCAGGAACTGTTGGAGGTGACCTTGCGATTCAAGGGCTATCCGGTGGTAACGGCCAGCAACGGGCAGGAAGCCCTGGAAAAGATCTCCCAGGAGCACCCCAGCCTGGTGGTGACCGATATCTTGATGCCCAAGATGGATGGCTTTGGCCTGGCGCACGCCATCCGCACCAACCCGCTGACCAACCGCATCCCGGTGGTGTTCATCTCGGCTACTTACATTACTCCAGAGGATAAGAAGTTTGCCCTCAGCCTGGGTGGGGTGCGGTTTATCGAAAAACCCATCGATACCGAGGACTTCTTGCTCACCGTGGCCGAAATCCTGACCCAGGGTGTTGCCACCCTGCCGCGCCCCATGGGCGAAGAGGAGTTCTACCAGGGTTACCGGGAGCGCCTGGAGAGCAAGCTGCGTTACAAGAATATTCAGATTGCCCGCACGGAGCGGCTGTTACAGTCGCTGCCGGCCGAGCAGAAACCGGCTTTCGAGGCCCTGCTGGACCAGGCGGTGCGCGACCGTAACGAGATCCAGCGGGAGCTCGACCAGCTGTACCAGACTTTAGACCAGCTCAAACCCGGCGCCAATAATGATGGTTCGCCGGCGAAAACTTAACCAGAAAGATCGCATTATCTTAGAAGCAGGCTTCCAAACCATCTGGCCGGGATCCCGGTAAGCAACTGAAGTGCACCTCTGTCTGGGACATATTCGTTGGGCGGCGCGGCGCGCCGCTCAATTCATGCCGGCTGCCGGCCCGGGCAAGGAAGCCGTTGGAGATGAATATCCATGCAACCCACTCTCGATATCGTTAAAACCTGGGCGGCCGGGGCCGGCAGCATCCTGCGCGAGGGCCACGGCAAACAGCACCAGGTGCGTCACAAAGGCGTCATTGACATCGTTTCCGAGATCGACCAGCGTTCCGAGGCTTACCTGATCGACCAGATCCGCAGCCATTTTCCCGATCATTCATTGTTTACCGAAGAGACCGGTATGATCAACGGCGAGCAAGAAGAGCACCGCTGGTTTATCGATCCGTTGGACGGCACGGTCAATTACGTACACGGCATCCCGATCTTTTCCGTTTCCATCGGCTATGCCTATCGCGGCGAATTGCAGTTGGGTGTGGTGTACGACCCCATGCGTGACCACTGCTTCAGCGCGGCTAAAGGCCAGGGCGCGTTCCTGAACGACGAGCCGATCCACGTCGCTTCCACGGAGAAATTGATCGACGCCCTGACGGTGACCGGGTTCCCATACGATATGCACGGCCAGCGCGGCAATAACCTGGACCACTACACCAATTTTGCCTTTACCGCGCAGGCAGTACGCCGCCTGGGCTCTGCGGCCCTGGACCTGTGTTACATTGCCTGCGGGTGGTTCGATGGCTATTGGGAGATGGAGATCAAGCCTTACGACTTCGCCGCCGGTACGTTGATGGTGCGTGAAGCCGGCGGGGTGGTGACGACTTTCCGGGGCGACCCCGACGTATTCCACTTCCCCTACACGATCGTGGCCGCCAACCCGGTGCTGCACCCGCAGATGCTGGAAGTCATCCAGAGTACGCTGGACGGTAAGACCGAAAAGGTGGCCTGAACGCCGCTTCTCCGGCGCCAACCGGATACGCTGCTTACCACAATAAAAAACACCCTTCCGCAGACTGGAGCTGCCGGAAGGGTGTTTTTACGAGACCGATAAGATTATGCTGCCTGGTACCCCATTTCCGCCGGGGGTTGGACGTCTTCGGCCACGTCCTCAACATCCTGCGAGGGTGTGGGCGTCACGGTGGGATACACAGCGACGTTGCCGGCTGCCCCGCGCCCGGTCAGGCGGCGGAAGGTCAGCGTCCAGGCTGTGCCGACGTAGGCCTGCAAGATGCTGCTGGCCAGGAGCGCTACCGGCAGGTAGATCAGGAAGAGAATGCTGGCCACGATCAACCCGGTTCCCATGGCGGTTTGTGAATTGATGACGAAACCGGCGATGATGGGAAGGACGATGAGGATGGCCGGGATGGCGATGAGGAAGCCTATCACGGCGCTGCCGATCATCAGGATCAGGCCCATCACGATGATCTGGCCGACGTTGTTGCGCGTTACGTCCCAACCGCGTTTCAGGCCTTCGAACACCCCCAGGTCTTCTCCGACGATGGCCACGTAAGCCTGTTCCACGATAGCCGTCACAAACCACAGCACCGGCACCATCAAGCAGAGCAACGGCAGCACGCAGATCAGGCCGATGCCAAGGGTAATTACCGAGAGCAAGATCAGCGGCAAGACGATCACCAGGGCCAGGAGAATGCCGGCCAGTACCATCAATAAGGTCAGGCCCAACACCCGCCAGAAGTACGGCAGGCTCTCGCGCCACAGCTCACCAAAGGCCAGCCGCTCGGCGCCTTCGTCGGCGCGCCAGGCGCCGCGGATCAGGCCGATGCGGCCCATCGTGTTCAGCAAGATGGCGAGCACGGTCAGGATGAGGATGACAAAGACGATTGCGGTAATGATCAACCAGCCGCCTTCACTGGTGAACCACATCTCCATGCGGTGCCCAAACTGTTCCATGCCGGGGAACATCCTATCCAAGGGATTGGGCCCGTTGAAAGGCATGTCACCGGATCCGGAACGGTAGCTGGCCCCGCCATTACCGCCGCCACCGCCGCCGCCACGTCCACAGCTGGCCAGCAGCCCAAAGATCCAGAGTACTTTAAATTTCCAGATAATACGCCAGGCTTTACTTAATACTTCACCGTAGTCCATCGAGACCTCCTATACTGTTGAATTCCCCCGAATCAGGCGGTACTAATCCGTGAGAATAATAGCACAACATCCATTACCCCGGCATCGCCCAGGCGAGCAGATCGAAGAGAGGCGCTTCTGCTGCTCGCCTGGGCATGTACCGGGCGCCCTGGGGCGCCTGTGGGGGAAGATCGCCTGCTCATTTCCGTAGCGTCTCCCTACCAATGTTTACGTAATGCCGTTTAAAAAGTTGCAGGGATGCTGGTTATTATTCCCATTCAATCGTGGCAGGTGGCTTGCTGGTTACGTCGAACACCACCCGGTTCACACCGGGAACTTCATTAACAATACGGTTGGCAATCTGCGCCAGCAGATCGTAGGGCAGCCGGGCCCAATCGGCGGTCATGTAGTCTTCGGTAGTGATGGCGCGCAGCGCCACGGCTTCCTGGTAGGTACGCTGGTCGCCCATGACGCCCACCGAACGCACAGGGAGCAGTACGGCAAAGGCTTGCCCGATCCGATCGCTGCGGGCGCGGTCCAGCAACCCGGCGCGCTCCAGCTCGCTGGTGAAAATGGCGTCGGCGGCGCGCAGGCTGTCGAGGCGCGGCGCGGTGATCTCACCCAGGCAGCGCACGGCCAGCCCCGGCCCCGGGAAGGGCTGGCGCCAGACCAGAGCCGTTGGCAGGCCCAGGGCTTCGCCGACGGCGCGCACTTCGTCTTTAAACAGGTAGCGCAATGGCTCGACCAGCTCGAAGGACAGGTCGCTGGGCAGGCCGCCCACGTTGTGGTGGGTCTTGATGCGCTGCGCTTTGGCCCGGTCCGGGGCGCTGGACTCGACCACATCCGGATAGATGGTGCCTTGAATCAAAAAGCGCGGCTTGCCGACCTGCCGCGCCTGTTCTTCGAAAGTGCGAATGAAAGTTTCGCCGATGATGCGCCGTTTTTGTTCCGGGTCCGTGACGCCTTTAAGAGCGTTGAGAAAAGTCTCCCGGGCGTCGACCACGATCAGGTGGGCGCCCAGGCTGGCGCGGAAAGCCGTTTCCACCTGCTGGCGTTCACCCTGGCGCAGCATGCCGGTATCGACAAACACGGCAATGAGCTGCTCGCCTACGGCGCGGTAGGCCAGGGCCGTGGCCACGCTGGAATCTACCCCTCCGCTGACCGCTACCAGCACGGGCTCCTGCCCCACCTGGCGGCGGATGCGCTCCATTTCCTGCTGGATGATCGATTCGGGCGTCCAGCTGGGAGAACAGCCGCAGATGTCCACCACGAAACGCTGCAGGATCTCTTTGCCCCTGGGGGTATGGTGCACTTCCGGGTGGAACTGCACGCCAAAGCGCTTGTGCTGCGCGTCGCACATGACAGCGATCGGGCTGTTGGCGCTGAATCCCACGGCTTCGAAGCCCGCGGGCATGCTTTCGATGCGGTCGCCATGTGACATCCAGACCGCATAGCTGCCAGGGGGCAGCAGCGGGTTTTCACTGTTGGTCTCCACCAGCGCCGGGCCGTATTCCCGCGAGACTGCGGCGGCCACCTTGCCGCCCAGGGCGTGGGTCAGCGCCTGCATGCCGTAGCAAATACCCAGGATGGGGAGGCCGGATTCCAGGACGTAATCCGGAATGTAGGGCGCGCCGGGTTCGTATACGGATAAGGGCCCACCGGAGAGGATGAAGCCTTTGGGGTTCAGCGCCAGAATCTTTTCGGCCGGAGCGTCCCAGGGAAATAACTCGCAGTACACCTGCGCTTCACGCACACGGCGGGCGATCAGCTGGGAATACTGCGATCCAAAATCGAGGATGATGATTGCTTCGGACATGTTTACTCCAGGGATGAGCGGCGTCAATCGCCGAACTGGATCTGGCCGTTATCCATGGAGGTGATGCAAGCCAGGGATTCGATAGGAACGTTCAATTTAGACAGCGCCTCGCGGCCGCCCTCGAAGGATTTCTCGATCAGGGTGCCAATCCCGACCACTTCGGCGCCGGCGGCGTGAGCCAGGCGCACCAGGCCATGGATGGTAGAGCCGGTGGCCAGGAAATCGTCGATGATCAAGATCCGCTCGCCGCGGGGCAGGTATTCGGGGGAGACGATCAACTCGACCATGTGCCCTTTGGTGTGGGATGGCGCCACAGTGAGGTAGATCGTGTCGGGCATGGTAATGGGTTTGTTTTTGCGGGCGTAGACGACGGGCAGGTTCAGATAACGCGCCGTCATCAGCGCCGGGGCGATGCCGGAAATTTCAGCGGTCAACACCCGGTTGGCCCCCGCTTTTTCGAAACGGCGGGCGAGTTCGGCGCCACAGGCGTCCATCAGAACGGGATCAACCTGGTGGTTGATGAAACCATCTACTTTTAAGATACCACCCCCGAGATTTTTGCCATCTCGGAGAATGCGCTCGGTCAGTGCTTGCATGGAGGCCTCCAGGGAAACTTGTTATCCTGTCATTGTACTTTGCTCTCCACGATTCGGGGAGGTGAAATCATGACGTGTTTTCGATCTTGTTATTTATGTGCCGGCTAACCTGTGAGGGGTGCAAGCGATCTCTTGGGGATGTATCCCGTGCAACATGGTCGTTCGCAAAGTCACCCGACAGAAATGGGGCTGGAGGGCGTTAGCCGGCTTTGCGAATGGCCCTGTCGCATGCAAAAGGCGCGCCGGGCAGGGGGTTGACTTTATGATACAATCGAAAATCAATGGTTCCGCAAATTCTACTGGCGTCCGGCTCTCCACGCCGGCGGCAAATACTGGCCTGGTCGGGGTGGTCTTTTGACGTTGCTCCGGTCGGCATCGATGAAACCCCCTATCCTGAGGAACGCCCCGAATCTTACGTCTTGCGCCTGGCAGAGACGAAAGCGCGTGCGGCCGCTGCGCTGGTCGCACCGGGTGTGTTGATCCTGGCGGCAGACACCACCGTGGCGGATGGGATCGATATCCTGGGAAAACCGGCAGACGCTCGCCAGGCGGCGGATATGCTTGCCCGCCTGCGCGGTCGCACGCACCAGGTGTATACCGCCCTGGCGCTGTTCTCCCCGCAGCAGGAGCGCCTGGTGACCGACCTGTGTGGAACGGACGTACACATGCGCGCTTACAACCAGGCCGAGCTGGAGGCCTACGTCGCCAGCGGCGACCCGCTCGACAAGGCCGGGGCATACGCCATCCAACACGCCGGTTTCCACCCCGTGGAGGACTTCCGGGGTTGCTATGCCTGTGTGATGGGCCTGCCGTTGTGCAACCTGGCGCGCCTGGCGGCGAAGTTGGGTCTGAATCCTGCCCTGGATGCACCACTCGTGTGCCAGGGAAATTTGCGGTATGATTGTCCTGTCTTCCAGGCCGTCCGGCCGGATTTTCGACCGGATGAACATCTGGCAGCATGCCAGGAGGAAAACAACAAATGAAGTTTCGTTTTTGGGTCCTAATGTCGTTGATCGTGTTGGCCGCCTGTACTTCTA
Source organism: Chloroflexota bacterium (assembly GCA_012798515.1). Taxonomy (GTDB): domain Bacteria; phylum Chloroflexota; class Anaerolineae; order Anaerolineales; family Anaerolineaceae; genus JAAZNB01. The sequence goes on along the minus strand of JAAZNB010000760.1, from coordinate 26,661 downwards.
CGGGGCCACAGGCCACCACCCCAGAGGTTGTACAATCGCCTACCTCGCTGCCTGAGCCGGGGGTGCACGTCACGCGTGCCCCAGATGCTCAGGCGGCTGCCCAGGCTTTCCTGGAAGCGTGGCAGGCCGACAACTACGAAGCCATGTACGCCATGCTGACCCGCATCACCCAAGACTCGATTACGTTGGATGAGTTTTCGAACCGCTACAAAGAGACGACGCTCAATTTGAGCTTGCAGCGTCTGGAGTTCCAGATCCTCTCCTCCCTGACCAATCCTCAATCGGCCCAGGTGGCTTATGGGGTTACCTTCCATACTTCCCTGATGGGTGACGTCTCGCGAGATATGGTGATGAACCTGGCCGTCGAGAACGGCCAGTGGCGTGTACAGTGGGAAGATGGCATGATCCTGCCGGAACTGCGCGGCGGCAATCACCTGGCGCTGGACTTGAAGATCCCGGCGCGCGGCAACATCTACGATCGCGATGGGGAGGCCCTGGCGGCCCAGGCGGATGCCATGGCCTTGGGCGTCATCCCGGGCGAGATCGACGATGATAACCGCAATGCCTTGTTGAGCATCCTGGGCACCATGACCGGCAAGACTCCTCTGGCGATCATGGGCATGCTGGAAGACGCGTTGCCACAGGATTACGTGCCCATCGGCGAGGTCCCGGCCCAGGAGGTCAGCGAACGCTACGACGTCATATCGGGCATGGCCGGCTTGTGGGTCAATCCTTTCTCCTCGCGTTTCTATTATGACGGCGGCGTGGCGCCGCACGTCACCGGTTACGTGCTCTCCATCCCGCAGGAACAACTGGAAGAATACCAGCGCAAAGGCTATCGCATCGACGAAAAGGTGGGTTGGTCTGGCCTGGAGAAATGGGGCGAGGATTACCTGACCGGGACGCGCGGGGCATCCCTGTACGTGACCGATCCTAACGGCGAGATCATCACCCGCCTGGCGCAGACCGATTCGCAGCCTGCCTATTCGGTCTACAGCACCATCGACATGTTCCTGCAAGAACAGTCGCAGCGGGCGATTGCCGGTTTCAAAGGCGCCATCGTAGTGTTGGAACGTGATACCGGCCGGGTGCTGGCTATGGTGTCGTCGCCCGAGTTTGACCCCAATTCTTTTGAGGCCAGCAATTACAACAGCTCTTACCTGACCAACGAAATCCTCAATTCATCGGACCGGATGCTGCTCAACCGCGCCACGCAGGGCGGGTACGAACCCGGCTCGGTATTCAAGCTCATCACCATGTCAGCTGCCCTGGAAACCGGCGTGTTCAAGCCTGAAGACACCTACGAGTGCGGGCACGAATTCACCGAGCTGGACGGGTCGGTCTTCTACGATTGGACGTATGACAAGGGCCTGGCGCCCAGCGGTACGCTAACCCTGCCGGAAGGCCTGATGCGTTCCTGTAACCCGTGGTTCTACCACATCGGTTTGCAGCTGTATCGCCAGAACCATCCCGAGGCCATCACCGAGATGGCGCGTGGCTTTGGCCTGGGCAGCGCCACCGGCATCGACCAGGTGGCCGAGGACACGGGGAACGTGCCTTACCCGAACAACGAAGGCGACGCAGTGCAGATGGGTATCGGCCAGGCCACCCTGCAGGTGACCCCACTCCAGGTAGCCAATTTCATCGCGGCTATCGGCAATGGCGGTACGCTGTACCGCCCGCAGGTGGTGGAGAGAGTAGTCTCGCCGAACGGCGACGTGGCCATGCAGTTTACCCCGGAAAAGCGTGGCCAACTGCCGATCAGCTCTGATACCATGCAAATCATCCGCGACGCCATGCGCAGCGTGGTCAACAACCCGCGCGGCACGGCTTTCAGCGTGTTCACCGGGATCAGCGTCCCGGTATATGGCAAGACCGGCACGGCCTCGAATTCGACCGGGGTGCCCCACGCCTGGTTTGCCGGCTTTACAGACGCCAATCGTGAGGACAAGCCGGACATTGCTGTGGCGGTCATCGCTGAGAACGCCGGCGAGGGCTCCGAAATTGCGGCGCCGATCTTCCGCCGCGTCGTCGAGCTGTATTTCGACGGTCGTCCGGGCCGCCTGTACAACTGGGAATCCAGCTACTACGTGACCAAGACGCCGACGCCTTCGGAGAGTGAGACGCCCACCGAGACGCCGCCGCCGGCCCCACCGGCCGCCACCAGTGCGCCGCCTCCCGCGGCTCCTCCGGCCGAGAATACGCAGACCGAGTCCCAGCCGGACGAATTTGTGATTACCGCTACACCTGAGCTATGAGCCCAGAACCTACCACCCCCGGCCTTGTGGTACGGCAGCAGTCTGGTTTTCATTCCGTCCAGACGGGGCAGGGGGTGGTAGTTTGTCGTTTGCGCGGCCGTTTGAAAAAAGGCCCCCAGGAGGGCGATATCGTGGCCGTGGGGGACCGGGTGCACATCAGCGTTCTGCCGGATGGCAGCGGCGCCATCGAGCGTGTGGAACCCCGCCAGAAGGCCCTGGTACGCCTGGCGCCCACGGCGCGGGGCGCCTACCAGCAAGTATTACTTTCGAACCCCGACCAGATCGTCCTGGTGTTTGCCTGCTCGCAGCCGGCTCCCAGCCTGCGGATGCTGGACCGTTTTCTGGTGATCTGCGAGAAACAAAACATCCCGCCGGTGATCGTGGCCAATAAAGTGGATTTGATCGGCCAGGAGCGGGCCATGGAGATCTTTTCGATCTACTCGCCGCTGGGATACCCTGTGCTGTATACTTCGGCGCGGGAGGGCCTGGGCGCCGAAGCTCTGCGCCAGTGCCTGGTGGGCAAGATTTCCGGCCTGGCAGGGCCCTCGGGAGTGGGCAAATCCAGCCTGCTTAACGCCATCCGCCCCCAGCTGGGCCTGGAAGTGCGCGAGGTAAGCCAGTCTACGTTGAAGGGCCGCCATACCACCCAGGTACGGGAGCTGTTCTCGCTGGAGGAGGGCGGTTACGTGGCCGACCTGCCCGGGTTGCGCACCCTGTCATTGTGGGATACCGAGCCCGAGGAACTGGACGCGTATTTTGTCGAGATCCGGCCTTTCGTCGAGCACTGCCAGTTCAACGACTGCACGCATACCAACGAACCGGGCTGTGCAGTGCGCGCCGCGGTCGACCAGGGCCGCATCCACGCCAGGCGCTACGAGTCGTACCTGCGCCTGCGTGGTGGAGACGAATAACCCGCGCCTTCCCCGGCCAGGATAGCCCTGGCGCCGGAGGAGGGCGTTTCAACGTTGAGCTTTTGAGAAGGAGTTAGGCTGTATGATTCCGACTGCATTGTTGACCTGGGAACAGTTCACCCTCCACCTGCGCAATCCATTTCGTTTATCCTACGGGGTCAGCGAGACGCGCCAGGCGTTCTGTGTGCGGTTGGCCGGTGACGAGGGCTGGGGAGAAGGTACCATCCCGCCCTACTACGGGGTAGACCCGGCGGATATGATGGCTTGTTGGGAGCGGGCTTCCCGGCGCACAGATCCCCTGCCCGAGGAGCCGGAGCAGGTGCCCGGCTGGGTAGGGACGGACGGCCCGGCCCCGGCACGCAGCGCCCTGGACCTGGCGCTGTACGACCGCATGGCCCGGAAACGGGGTGTACCCCTTTACGAGCTGCTGGGACTGCCACAGCCGCAGCCCATGGCCACTTCTTTTACCATTGCCATCGATACCCCGCAGGAAATGGCGCGCCTGGCCAGTGAAGTGCCGGGGTATGGGATTATCAAAGTCAAGCTGGGTAGTGAAGACGACGAAGCCCGCCTGGCCGCCATCCGCCAGGCGCGACCGGACGTGCGCTTGCTGGTGGACGCCAACGCCGGCTGGACGCGTGACAACGCCCGGCAGCTGGTCAAAACCTTGATGCAATACAACGTGGAGCTGATCGAACAGCCGCTGCGCAAAGACGACATCGAAGGCATGGGCCGGGTGCAGGCAGAATGCCCGGTGCCGGTGGTGGCGGACGAATCGGTGCAGACCTACGAGCAGGTCGAACGCCTGGCGGCTGCCGGGGTGCAGGGGATCAACGTCAAGTTGATGAAGGTGGGGGGGCTCACGCCGGCGCTGCACATCCTGCGCCGCTGTCAGGAGTTGGGCCTGCGGGTCATGTTGGGATCGATGATCGAGACCTCGGTCGGCATCACTGCCATGGCGCACCTGGCCGGGATGGCCGATTGGCTGGACCTGGATGCGCCCTTGCTGGTCAGCAATGACCCCTTCGAGGGGGTGCGTATCGACGCCAATGCCGTCCTGCGCCTGCCGGAGCGCCCCGGGATTGGGGTTACGCTCAAAGCGGATGCTCTTTAATACGAGATAAGCCAGAGAGGGCAAGAGCCATTTTCCTAAAATCAGGAGCCCCCGCTTTCTCAATAGTTTACCAATGTTTTAATCAAAATCGATCGGCGGTTTTCGGCGCTGCGGCTGCCCGGGGCCGCCGGATCATCTTTGTTCAGGAGCGGTTGGAATGGAGTCTGTGGAGAACGTTTTAGGTCAACTGCGCAAGCAGTTCCCGGATGTCAGGGTGCACGTGTTTGACGTGCAGGCGGAAGCCCAGCAAGCGGGCAGGCTGGTTCTGACCGGGCGGGTGTTGGATGAGACTGTGCGCGGCGCCATGCGCAGCGCCTTTCAGGAGCAGATGCCGGGTGTCCCGGTCGAGGACAGCGGCGTCCGGGTGTTACGCCGGCAGCCGGCGCAGATGTTCAGCGTGGCCACCAATCTCACCGGGCTGTACGGCGAGCCCAGCTTCTCCAGCGAAATGGTCAGCGAGCTGATGTACGGCTGGCCGGTGGAAATGTTGGAGGAACGTTCCAATTGGGTCTTTGTACGCCAGCCCGACGGCTACCTGGGGTGGGCCTACCGCCCGTACCTGACACAGGCTGCGGCGCCGCAACCCACCCATCTGGTGATCGACCCTGTACAGCCGGTGCACGCTGCCCCGGATGGCGGCAGTGCGGTGCTCACGCGAATCCTGGCCGGCATGTCTCTGCGCTGCCTGGCTGTGGAAGGGGAGTGGGCCTGTGTGGCGGCCAACCAGCAGGGCTGGGTGCCGGCCTCGGCATTACGCGCCCTGGATGCGCTGCCCCACCAGGCTGACGAACGCCGCCAGAGGATGGCGGCAGACGCGCAGCGGATGATTGGTGTGCCCTACCTGTGGGGCGGGTGCAGCGCCAACGGCATCGACTGTTCCGGGCTGGCCCAGCTGGTACACCGCTGGGTGGGGATCCCGGTGCTGCGCGACGCGGATATGCAGTACAACGGCGGCCGGCCGGTGGAATACCCCTTCCGGCCCGGCGATCTGTTGTTCTTTGGAGAGAAGGGTGAAAAGCGGCGCATCACTCACGTGACCATCAGCCTGGGCGATTGGGACATCATCCACTCTTCGCGTTCCCGCAATGGCGTGTACATCGATAACGTGCAATCCGTCGAGCACCTGCGCAGCGATTTCTTGTTCGGGTGTACTTATTTATAAAAAACGTCAGTTCAGAAGAATGTTTTTTGCGCCTGGGGCGCGTCCCTGTGCAGCGCGCAGGGACGCCCAGGCCGCGGTCACGACATAGGGGGATTGCATAGTTGGTTCTGTTGATCAGGGAGATCAGGCTTCGTACAGCAAGCGACCGAGCCGGCCGAAGACTGCAAATGCCGCCAGTTCATCCGAGACGCCCTGGGTGAGCAGGAACATCTTGTGTTCCCGGGTATAACCCCAATCGTGGAAGATGCCGGACAGCGAGCCGGTCTTGTGATAGAACACCACCTGGTCGCGGGGCACTTCGCGCAGCAGCAAAGCCTCATCCATACAAGTCTGCATTTTTTGCTCGATCCAGCGCCGTTCGTGGGCGGGCAGGCGGTCGATGAACTCGTACAGCCGCACACAGTCCTGGGCAGAAATCCAGTTGTCCCGGCCCTGGGCGCGGGCTTCGAGATCCATCATTTTACGCTGCAAGCGGGCGTCCTGCAGCCCGAGGGCGTCTGTGAAGACCTGGTTGGCCCGTTCCAGGCCGACCTTGCGGATGACCAGGTTGGTGCACAGGTTGTCCGATAAGGACATCATCAGCAGCAGCACATCGTCGTAGGGCAGCTGGCGGGTGCGCAGCAGCCAGGAAAACCCGGCGCCTTCCACCTGGGGCTCGTCGTCCAGGCAGCACATTTCTTCCCGGCTGACCTGGCCCTCACGCTCGAGCATCAGCCAGGCCAGCAGCAGTGGCACTTTAATCAGCGAGGCCGAGACGAAACAACTGGCATTGGATTTGAGAACCGGCGCCTGTTGTTGGCGTTTGTAGAAGAAAGCGTACTCGCAGCCCAGCGCCTCCAGGCGCTCTACAGCGGCGGCGATGCCGGTGCGTGGGTCATAGGGTGGGTGATTCATGGGTTATCATCTCCATTATTAGATGATGTTTGTCTGGTTCAGTTTGACAATATAATTCTTTCAGTGTAAAATCTCTTATACTAAATTTAGAAATTGACACAGCAACGTATATGGTAGCTGTTTTTTCCCCAAAAAACTTATTCAAAGAGGGCATAGTTGCATGGCCGATCTACTAAATGTGCAAGGCCTTGAGACGCAGTTCCAAACGCGCGAGGGGGTGGTTCATGCGGTTAATGGCGTCTCTTTCCATCTCAAAGAGGGAGAAACACTGGGCATCGTTGGCGAGAGTGGCTGTGGTAAAAGTGTGTCGGTCATGTCTATGCTGCGGTTGATCCCGACGCCGCCCGGAAAAGTCGTTGCTGGAACAGCATTATACCAGGGCAAAGACCTGCTGAAAATGAGTGACGAGGAAATCCGCCACGTGCGTGGTTCGCAAGTCAGCATGGTCTTTCAAGACCCAATGACCTCGTTCAACCCGGTGCTGACCATCGGGCGCCAGGTCGCCGAACCACTCGAGATTCACAACGGTGTGCATCAAAAGCAGGCCTACGAGCGGGCGGCGGAGATGTTGAACATGGTGGGTATCCCTAACGCCAAAGAGCGCCTCAATGATTACCCCCATCAATTCTCCGGCGGCATGCGCCAGCGCGTGATGATCGCCATGTCTCTGATCTGCACCCCTCAGGTGCTGATCGCAGACGAGCCCACGACCGCCCTGGACGTGACTATCCAGGCCCAGATCGTCGAGCTGGTCAAGCGTCTGCGTGACGAACTGGGTATGGCCATCATCTGGATCACCCACGACCTGGGCATCATCGCCGGGCTGGCCGACCGGGTGGCAGTCATGTATGCGGGTTTTGTCATCGAGGAGGCGCCGGTCAAGGAACTGTACCAGCATCCCACGCACCCGTATACGCTCGGGTTGTTGAACAGCCTGCCCCGTATGGATGAAAGCGGTTACCGCCGCCTGGCTTCGATCGAAGGTCTTCCCCCTGTCTTACTCGAAAAACCAAATTACTGTCCATTTGCTCCCCGCTGTCCTTCGGCTACGGAACGCTGCTGGCAAGAGAATCCTCCGTTGATGCCGGTTTCTCCGGATCATTTCGTAGCCTGTTGGGATTGTGTTGAAAATGGGAGCGTACGACAATGAGTTCACCTGAAACGCTATTGCAAGTCGATCAACTGGTTAAACATTTCCCCATCATGCGCGGCATTATTTTCGAAAAGCAAGTGGGTGCCGTACATGCCGTGGATGGCGTTTCCTTCGATATCAAAAAAGGTGAGACCCTGGGCCTGGTGGGAGAGTCAGGTTGTGGTAAATCGACCACCGGCCGGACGATCCTCCAGCTCTACCGGCCCACCTCCGGGAAGGTGATTTTCGAAGGTGTAGACCTGGTACAGGTGAACGGCGAGACGCTGCGAAAAACGCGACGCAAGATGCAGATGATCTTCCAGGATCCTTACGCCAGTTTGAATCCGCGTATGACGGTGGGGGAAATCATCGCCGAGCCCATGCAAATCCACAAGACCCATCAGGGTAAAGAACAACAGGAAAGAGTCGAGTATCTTTTGAAAATGGTAGGGTTGAACCCGGCCTTTTCGAATCGCTATCCGCACGAGTTTTCCGGCGGGCAGCGGCAGCGCATCGGCGTTGCCCGGGCTCTGGCTTTGGACCCTGAATTGATCGTCTGTGATGAGCCCATCTCGGCCCTGGATGTATCCATCCAGGCCCAGGTGGTCAATCTGTTGGAAGATTTGCAGCGCGACCTGAACCTTACCTACTTGTTTATCGCCCACGACCTGTCCATGGTTCGCCATATCTCGAATCGTGTGGCGGTGATGTATCTGGGGATTATCGTCGAGCTCGCCAGCCGTGACGAGCTGTACAAAAATCCCTTACATCCCTATACTCAGGCATTGCTGTCAGCTGTTCCGATTCCCGATCCCCTTGCGGAAGAGAAACGGCAGCGCATCATTCTACCAGGGGATGTTCCTTCTCCGGTTAACCCTCCGTCTGGTTGTCGTTTTCGCACACGTTGCCCCCTTGCTATCCAAAAATGTTCAGAGATCCAACCCGAATTTCGTGAGGTCAGCGCGGGCCATCACGTGGCCTGTCACCTGGTTTAACCGGCTGAAAGGAGGTGGTTACCGAGGAAGTCGATTTTATGTCCCATAAAACCGTTTTCTCGTTAGTTAATCCCATTTTAGTTCTTCGTTAAACACGAAGAAGGAGGAGAAAAGAATGCGTTCAAAACTGTTTGCGTTTGCAGCTTTGCTGATCGTTGCAAGCATGCTATTGACAGCTTGCCAGCCTGCTGCGCCGGAGACGATCGTACAGACCGTAATCGTTGAAGGTACCCCTCAGGTGGTCGTTGTGACCCCGACCCCGGGCGCCGATACTGGTATGGCAGAGGTATCTGACAAAAAGGCCCTCAGCCTGAACATGGGTGCGGGCGACATCCCCACGCTGGATCCGGCTGTGGCGGAGGATACTTCCTCGAACCAGGTGATCGAGCTGCTCACCGTGGGTCTCACCCGCCAGAATGAAGAGACCACTGACAACCAACCCGGCATGGCCACCGATTGGACCATCAGCGATGACGGCCTGGTCTACACCATGAACATCCGCCAGGATGTCCCCTGGGTGAAATATGACGTGGCGACCGACTCGGTTGTGACAGTTCAGGACTGCGAAGGCAACGACCGCATGGTCACTGCCAAGGATTTTGAGTACGGCATCCTGCGCACCCTGACCCCCACCACCGGTTCTCCCTATGCCTACGTCCTCGAAGTGATCCAGGGCGCTTCTGCCTTCAATAACGCCGAGACCGACGATCCTACCACCGTGGGTGTCAAGGCTATCGATGACGCCACGTTGGAAGTGACCTTCAACCAGGCTGCTGCTTACAACCTGAACATCATCGGTATGTGGGTTGCCCGCGCTCAGCCGAGCTGGCTGATCGACGGCGACGACTGCACCGAAGCCCGCGGCGATCGCTGGATCGAGACCGGTTTCAACCAGAGCTACGGCCCCTACGCCCTCAAGGAATGGGTCCATGACTCTTATCTGACCGTGATCAAGAACCCCTTCTGGCCCGGTAGCGATGCCGTCCCGCAGGCCAATATCGATGAGATCACCTGGACCATGCTCGACGATGCACCTGCCTTCGCCGAATACGAAGCCGGCAACCTGGACGTCGCTCTCGTCCCGTTGGCCGACATGGACCGTGTGAAAGCTGACCCGACGCTTTCCACTGAACTGCGCATCGCCCCTGACCTGTGCACCTACTACTATGGCTTCAACACCAAGGCCCCGGTTGTGGATGACGTCCGCGTCCGCCGCGCCCTCTCGCTGGCCGTAGACCGCCAGGCGTTGATCGACAACGTGCTCAAAGGTGACCAGGAACCCGCTCAGTGGTTCTCTCGCCCCGGCCTGGGCGCTGCCCCGACCATCGAAGAATACCCCGATCTGGGTGTGAAGTACGACCCCGAACAGGCCAAAGCCGTCCTGCAGGAATACCTGGATGAGACCGGCCAGACCGCCGACCAGCTTGACATCAGCCTGGTGTTCAACACCAATTCCGGCCACCAGAAGATTGCTGAAACCATCCAGCAAATGTGGAAGGACAACCTGGGTGTGGATGTCAAGATCGTCAACCAGGAATGGGCTGTGTACCTCGAGACTGTCAAGAGCCGCGATACCCCGCAGCTCTGGCGCCTCGGCTGGTGCCAGGACTACCCGGATGCCAACAACTTCATCTCCGACGTGTTCCGCGTCAATGGTTCTTCTAACCCGGCGGATGGAGATGTCCCCTACGGTGGCATCAACATGGTCAACGATCAGTTCGAATCGCTTCTGAAGGAAGCCGCGGTTGAGCCCGATCTGGCCACTCGTACCGACCTGTACGCTCAGGCGGAAGAGATCCTGTCGTGGGACGAAGCCGCGATCATCCCGATCTACTGGTACACCCGCGTTTCCACCACCAAGCCGTACGTAACCCGCACGTTCTCTGTGCTCGGCGGTCTTGAGCACATGGAAAAGTGGGACATCGACATGTCTGCCAAGTAATCTGGCAGCAGATCTACATCAGTCAGTTCTGGGGAGGGGCATGCCCCTCCCCAAGTACAATCTCAAAATGGAATCGGCGTAACGGCTTTAGCCGTCATGATCTACCTGGTACTACGACTCAAGCCGTTACGATCAATTCCTTCCCGGTAGTATTCATGGGTATGTAAACCGGACCGGGGTTTGAGAAACTTGGAGGATTAGAATGGGTCGATATATTACCCGCCGGTTGATCTACCTGGTCGTTGTTCTCTTGGTCGTCTCTGCAATTACATTTGGCCTCATGCATGCTGTCCCGGGCGGCCCGTTTGACCGCGAGAAGGCGCTCCCGCCCGAAATCATGGCGAACCTGGAAAAACGCTACCATCTAGACGATCCCTTGATTGTGCAGTATGGTCGTTATTTGACGGACGTGTTTATCCCACACCTGACCACCGAGCCGCCTTCCACCAGCCTGGATGACGACTACCTGCTCAACGTCAAACTGGGCGGAATGTGGTTGAAGTGGGCCAATTTTGGTCCTTCGTACGCCTCGCGCAGCCGCACCGTCAATGATATTTTCCGCCAGCAGCTGCCGGTCTCGGCCCAATTGGGTACCATGGCGCTCCTGGTGGCGTTGGTGATCGGCATGCCCCTTGGAATCCTGTCGGCTTTGAAACAGAACACCGTCTTTGACTACATCGGCATGAGCATTGCCATCTTCGGCGTCTCGGTGCCGGTCATCGTCCTGGGGCCGTTGATGATCTGGATCTTTGGGGTGACGTTGAAGTGGTTCCCACCAACCGGTTGGGGGGCCAAGCCACCGTATCTCTTGGGGTTCCTCCCCAGTCACCTGGATTGGGAATTCTTTAAATACGCCTTCATGCCTTCGATTGCCCTTGGGTTGGGCAGTTCGGCGATCATCGCCCGCCTGACGCGCGCCAGCCTGCTTCAAGTCGTGCGGGAAGACTACATCCGTACCGCCCGCGCGAAAGGCTTGCAGGAGCGTATGGTTATCTTACGCCACGCCCTCAAGAATTCTCTCATCCCGGTGATCACCATCATCGGCCCGCTGTTCGCCGCCCTGGTCACGGGCACGTTCGTGACTGAATTGACCTTCGGTATCCCCGGCATGGGGAAGTATTTTGTGACCAGTATCACCAACCGGGATTACCCGGTGATCATGGGCACGATCCTTTTGTATGCCGTCTTTTTGGTGGTGGCGAACCTGATTGTAGACATCGTCTATGCTTACCTGGATCCGCGCATTCGTTATGATTAGCGCCGTACTATCATCCGAAGCGTTTGACGAACGTTATTTTGTCCAGGTAGGCCTGGTGGATCTTACTGAGGAGGATTAATGACTGCACAGTTGCAAGTGGATGCGAAGTTTGGTGCAGGCGCTCCATTAACCAAGAAGCGTGAAAGCCTGTGGGGCGATGCGTTGCGCAGGTTGGTGCGAAACCGGGCCGCCGTTTTAGGCGGCGTGATAATCCTGTTGCTTTATCTGGTCGCAATTCTTGCTAGTGTCATTGCGCCATATCCCTTTGAAAAGCAAACCCTGGTCGACGAAAATAAGGTACCAGGCTGGATCGTGTCCGTTTTCCCCAGTATGGCGCCCTATGCCAAGATTTCGGAGAACTATTTCCTCGGCGCCGATTACGTCGGGCGGGACGTGTTCAGCCGTATCATCTACGGGGCGCGTATCTCCCTGACCGTGGCGTTGATCGGCCCGTTCATCAGCCTGCTGATCGGTGTGATCTACGGCAGCGTATCGGGCTTTTTTGGCGGCAAGGTCGACAATTTCATGATGCGCATTGTAGACGTGTTGTACGCCTTCCCCAGCCTGCTGTTCATCATCCTTTTGCTGGCCTTCTTCCGCTCTACGTTTGCCCGTCCAGACCCCGGTTCGTTCGTCTATTCGATCAGCCAGGTAGACCAGAAAATGGGCGGTATGCTGTTCATCTTTATCGGCATCGGCCTGACCGCCTGGGAGACCATGGCGCGCCTGACCCGCGGGCAAGTGCTCTCGGTGCGTGAGAAAGAGTTCGTGGAAGCGGCGCGCACCATCGGGGCGACCAATGGGCGCATCATGTTCCGCCACATTTTGCCCAATATCGTCGGGCCGTTGGTCGTGGCCGAGACCCTGGCCATCCCCGGCTATATCTCGACGGAGGCTTTCCTGTCCTTCATCGGCCTGGGGGTGAACCCGCCCACGCCTTCGTGGGGAGCGATGATTTCGGATGGCGCCCAGGTGGTGCGCACCTATCCGAACCAGACCATCTTCCCGGCCCTGGCCCTGGCGATTACCATGTTCGCCTTCAACTTCCTGGGCGACGGCCTGCGCGATGCGCTTGACCCTCGCCTGCGTGGAACGCAGTAAACGGCTTCGATGGATACCACGAGCCCCCATCTGGGGGCTCTTTTTTTAGGTCTTCCACAGGAAGCGATCTGCCAGACAAAACTATTGTCGAGACTTTATGCGGGTATAATTCTTGCCAGATTTACGCGGCGCATTTTTCCCTTTCCCTGAATATGCGTCCAACTACTTTAAGGAGAATGTATGCATTCGCGAAAAGGATTACTTTTTGGGATGTTGCTGTCTGTACTGATTCCTATGTTGGCTGCCTGCCAGAGCACGCCGGTTAGCGTCAGCCCCACGCAGGAGCTGGCGACGCCGGTGCCGCCGCTGCCCACCCCCACGGCGACGCCGGAACCGCGCACCCTGGTGGTGTGTGTGGGCCAGGAGCCTGAGACACTGTACCCTTATGGCGGCATTTCGGACAGCACCTGGAGCATCCTGGAGGCGGTTTACGATGGCCCCTTCGATACTCGCCAGTTTTCGACCCAGCCGGTGATCCTGTCCAAGATGCCCAACCTGTCGGATGGCGACGCAGCCATTCAGGCGGTCGACGTGGCGGCTGGGGATGAAATCGTGAACTACGATGGCGACCTGGTGTCTTTGACGGCCGGGACCCGGCTGCTGCCCAGCGGGTGTTCCGGTCAGGACTGCGCCATTACCTGGGACGGTACTTCGCCGCTGCAAATGGACCAGCTCAGCGTGGCCTTCCGCCTGCTGCCCGGCCTGACCTGGTCAGACGGCACCCCGCTGCAGGCCTCAGATTCGGTCTATTCGTTCCAGCTGGCCTCGGCGAACGCTACCCCGGTTTCCAAGCAGGTCGTCTACCGTACGGCTTCCTACGCAGCGACAGATGACCTGACGGTCAAATGGGTCGGATTGCCCGGTTACCTGCCCCAGCAGTACAGCACCCTTTTCTGGATGCCGCTGCCCGAGCACGTGTGGGGCGCTTTTTCCCCGGAGGCATTGCTGACCAGCGAAGTGGCTACCCGCGCTCCGTTGGGTTGGGGGCCGTATGTGATCGACGAGTGGGTGCCCGGCGACCACATCCAGCTGAGTAAGAACCCGGCTTATTTCCGCGCCTCCGAGGGCCTGCCGGCTTTCGACTACCTGGTGTACCGTTTCATGGGCGAGGCTTCCGACAATAACCTGGCCGCGTTGGAGGTGGGCGAGTGTGACATCATCGACGCTACCACGCTGCTCGAAGACCAGCTCGAGCCGATCCTGGAAATGCAGCAGGCCAATAAGCTCAAGGCCTACATCGGGCAAGGCCCGGAATGGGAGCACCTGGATTTTGGCATTCGCCCGTCGTCGTACGACGACGGTTACTATCCCTATTCGGGGGAGCGTCCCGATTATTTCAGCGACATACGGATGCGCCAGGCGCTGACCTATTGTATGAACCGTTCCGGTATCGTCCATAAGCCGCTCATGGACCAGTCTTCCGTGCCGGCGACATTCCTGGCGCCGTCCAGTCCCCTGTATATGCCAGAGCTCAGCCCGTTGTCCTACGACGTTGAGGCGGGAAAGGCCCTGCTCGACCAGATCGGCTGGGTGGATGACGATGGCGACCCGGCCACGCCGCGCACCTCTCTGGGGGTGGCCAACGTGCTCGACGGCGCCTCGCTGGTGCTCAACTATGCCACCACCGAAGCCGCACTACGCGTCGAAGTGGCTCGCCAGCTGAGCGAATCGCTGGCGCAGTGCGGCGTGCAGGTCAACGTGCAGTACTACACGCCAGGCGAGCTGTATGCCCCGGGGCCGGATGGAATCCTGTTCGGCCGCAAGTTCGATCTGGCCCAGTTTGCCTGGGAGTCGGGCACGACGCCGGCCTGCTGGCTGTACGAGACCAGCCAGATTCCCACGGCGGAGAATAAATGGTTGGGCGTGAACGTCACCGGCTATTCCAGCCCGGAATACGACGTGGCCTGTGCTTCGGCCATGGATACCCACCCGGACCAGGCGGACCTCTTGCAGCAGCGCCAGCAAGAAGTGGCACGCCTGTTTGCCCAGGATCTGCCCGTGGTGCCGCTGTTCTACCGCCTGAAGATGGCCGTGTCGCGCCCGGATCTGTGCGGGTTCGACATGGACGTCACCGCTCGCAGCGTGCTGTGGAACCTGGAAAGCCTGGATTACGGCTCCGGCTGCCAATGAGCCGGGGATCGGGATGGCGAAAAAAGTGGAATTCTCTGGTATATTAACAAGAGATTGAAATTTTCTTTGACCCATAACTCGTCCACACCAGCGCCGCTGGTGTGCGAGTTAATTTTGGCCGGCGTTCCGTTTCCAGAAAGGTGCTGAGCATCGCGGCTGCATCATGGTGGAAGGGGCGGTGAGGTGTCATGGCATCCAAACATGTCTTGATCGTAGACGATTCGATGGAGCTGGGGCGTTTCTTTCGCTCGGCTCTGTTGACGTTGGATCCGAGCCTGGAGGTGATCGTCATCCCATCGGCGGAAGAAGCCATCCTGGAGGTCAACCGCCAACCGGTAGAGCTGCTCATCGCCGATATTCGCCTGCCGGGGATCACCGGGATACAGCTGATCGAGCGCCTGCGCAGCGCCCCGGTCCACCCGCACTTTATCCTCATCACCGGCCTGAAAGAGGCCGACGTCAAGGAACAGGTGGACAGGCTGGGCGTGGACGCCTTCTTCACCAAGCCGGTAGGGATGGAGCCTTTCCTGGACGCGGTGCGCAGCTGCCTGTATGGTGCCGGGGTGCAGGACCAGGGCACGGCCCAGAGAACCCCGGCCGGGGGGCCGGCGGCGCCTCCGGCGGATGGCAATGACCTCCCCGGCGTCCTGGCCGGGCTGCGCCAAAACCTGAACGCGGCCTGTGTGGTGCTGTTGGACGACCTGGGGCACGCGGCCGGGACGGCCGGCGGCATTCCTGTGGACGATTTCGAGGAAAACTGGGTGCCGGCGTTGATGGCTGCGCTCAGCGCCAACAGCCGCGTCTCGCGCTTGATCTCGCCTCACCCCCCGGAAGGCCTGTTGTCTTTCCGTGGAGTGGATTACGATCTGCTGCTCCTGCCCATCGGCAGTTTCGCCCTCATCGTGTTCCTGCACACCGGGCGGACGATTTTACGCATTGCCCTGGCCATCGAAGAGACACTGGCGGCGCGGTCTGCACTGGCCCAGATCCTGGAACAGATGGGCGTTCCCTTACAGTCGACCCTGCCGGCAATAGAAGGGATCCCGCTTCAGGCCGTGGAGCCGTCTCACCCTCTGGAAGACGAAGGCGCCCTGGCCGGGCTGGAGCACCTTCTCAAACAAGGTGGGCAGGCCTTGAGCCCGGGCGACGTACAGGCTTTTTGGGATCAGGCGGCCGGGCAGGCGGCTCAACAACAGGGCGCTTCAGACGTGTTATCCTACGACCAGGCGCGACAGCTCGGGCTGGCCCCCCAGGATCCCGAGTCGGGCGAGGCCTGAGCCGGGGTGGTTATGTGACGCTGTCTGTATATCAAAAAAGACTTTCTATCTACACGAGGTTATATGTACAAGACACACAACTGTGGTGAGCTCCGATCGTCGCACATTGGCCAACAAGTGACCCTGGCTGGTTGGGTGCACCGCCACCGGGACCATGGTGGGGTGACCTTCATCGATCTACGTGACCGCTCCGGTCTGGTCCAGATCGTGGCGAACCCGGCCAATCCCAATCTGAGCGTCATCCAGGATGCCCGTTCTGAATGGGTGCTGCAGGTGACGGGCCTGGTGCGCCGGCGGCCGGAAGGCGCCGAGAACCCGAGCCTACCCACCGGGGAAGTCGAAGTCGACCTGAGTGAGGTGGTGGTGCTCAACCCCTCCAAGCCGCTGCCTTTCCTGGTGAACAAGGACGAAGATACAGACGAGAACGTACGTTTAAAATACCGCTACCTGGATCTGCGCCACGAACGCATGCAGCGTAACCTGGTGTTGCGCCATAAGGTAGTCAAGTTTATGCGCGACTATCTCGACCGGCAGGGCTTCATCGAGGTGGAGACCCCCATGTTGTTCAAGACCACGCCGGAGGGGGCGCGTGACTACCTGGTGCCGTCGCGGGTCCATCCGGGCTGTTTCTATGCCCTGCCGCAGTCGCCCCAGCAGCTCAAGCAGCTGTTGATGGTGGCGGGGGTGGAACGTTACTTCCAGATTGCACGCTGTTTCCGCGACGAAGACCTGCGTGGCGACCGCCAGCCGGAGTTCACCCAGCTGGACCTGGAAATGTCGTTCGTGCAGCGCGACGACGTGCTGGACCTGATGGAGGGATTGTTCACCGAGATGCTCCCGGCCGTCGCCCCGCACAAGCGCCTGTTCTCCTCCCCCTGGCCCCGCCTTTCCTACCAGGAAGCCATGGATCGCTATGGCAGTGACAAACCCGACCTGCGGTTTGAGATGGAACTGTATGACCTGAGTGATATCTTTGCTCACAGTGGTTTTATGGTCTTCCAGAACGTGTTGCGCAGCGGTGGTGTGGTGAAGTGCATCGTGGCCCCTGGCTGCGCTGCTTTCACCCGCAAAGAGGTGGATGAATTGACCGGCCTGGCTCGCGAGCAGGGCGCCAAGGGCCTGGCGACCCTGGCGTTGACCGCCGAGGGCATCAAAGGCACGGCGCAGAAGCAAATTACCGCCGAGGAAGCCCAGCAGGTGAGCGCGCGCTGCGGTGCACAGCCAGGCGACCTGATCCTGTTCATTGCCGATACCAAGGCAGTGGCCAACAAGACCCTGGGCGCCCTGCGCCTGCACTTCCGTGATCGTCTGGCGTTGGCCGACCTTTCTATGATGGCCTTTGCCTGGGTGCTCGACTTCCCTATGTTCGAGTGGAGCGAAGAGGACAAGAAGTGGGACGCGGCGCACCACCCGTTTACCATGCCGCGCATGGAGGACCTGGATAAGTTTGATACCGACCCGGGAGCGATCCTTTCCGACGCCTACGACATGGTGTGTAACGGGTACGAGATGGCCTCGGGCTCGATTCGTATCCATCGTCGTGACATCCAGCTCAAGGTTTTCCAGATGCTGGGGCTGCAAGACACCGAGATCCAGCAGAAGTTTGGCCACATGCTGGAGGCATTCGAATATGGCTGCCCACCGCACGGCGGCATTGCCCCGGGGATCGACCGCCTGGTGATGTTGCTGGCCGACGAGCCCAACATTCGTGAGGTGATTGCCTTCCCCAAGAACCAGGCGGCGCGCGACCTGATGGCCGATGCTCCCTCCATGGCTGCGGAGAAACAGCTCAAGGAGCTGCACATCCGCGTGCAGATGCCGGAATAAAGCCCGGCGCGGATGTGCGCCGGATTACCGGAAAACGTACGGGGCCGCTCATTGCGAGCGGCCCCGTTCATTCGTTGGCTGTAGTTGTTCGGGAAAGCTTATTTTATTGGGTAATGTCCCAGAACTCGTAGCGGTCGTAACCGGTGATCGAGTCGAAGTGGGTCACGTAGGGTTTGACCAACACGGGGGTGTTGTACCAGTACAGCGGGGCGATGATGGCTTCGTCCGTCACGAGGATCTGTTCGGCCTGTGCGTACAGGTCCATACGAGCTTCGGGATCGGCTTCCATGGCTGCCTGCTGGATCAGGTTTACGAACTCGTCGTAGCTGGGGCCTTCCCAGTCAACCACGTCCGCATAACCGCCACCGGGGCCGAACACGTCGGAGAGGAAGTTATTGGCGTCCGGGTAGTCCTGCACCCAGCTGCCGCGGTAGATGTTCTCCGTGCCGGCCCGGCGGGTCTGCAAGAAGACTTTGCGTTCCTGGTTGAGGATGGTGGTGTTGACACCCAGGACGTCACCCCACATGCCCGCCACGGTCTCGGCGATCTTCTTGCGGCTTTCGTCCGTGTTGTACATCAGGCTCAGGGTGATCTGGTCGGCGGTGATACCCTTCTCGTCCAGGTATTCCTGCAGCAGGGCCTTGGCGCCTTCGGGATCGTACTTGATGCCCAGGTCGGGGTAAGCTTCCGGTTTGGGGGCGCCAGCAACGCCGGGGTTGGTGAAGTAGTCGGCGACCTTGCCGCTCTTGACCACGTTGGTCAGCAGGGATTCGCGGTCGATGGCCATGGAGAGCGCCTTGCGCACGCGCACGTCACCGGTGGGCTCGACGCCCGGGGTGAAGGCATAGAACTCGGTGCCCAGGGTGCTGGTGTAGATCACCTGCTGGAGCAGGTCGGGATCGCTCATGATGCGGTCGTAATCGCTGTTGGGGACGGTCGCCTGTTCCAGGTTGCCGGATTCGAATTCGGCCAGGGTGGGGCTGGAGTCAAGCACGACCCAGGTCAGCTCATCGAGCATGGGCACCGGCACACTGTCGGTGCCAGGCCACAGGGGGTTCTTGGCCAGGGTGATGTAGGCGTCATGGATCCATTCCTTCAGGGTGAAGGGGCCATAACCCTGGTAGAAACCGGTCTCGGTCCATTTGTCGCCCTGGGCCTGGGTGCAGTCGTCGCCTTCGATCAGCCAGCTGGGCTGGGCATGGGCGACCCATAGGCCGGCGATGTTGAGGTTGTAGACGGCCGGGGCCAGGAAGCTGATCTCCAGGGTGGTGGCGTCGATGGCTTTGACGCCCACGGTGGTCGGGTCCTCGACCTCGCCGCTGTTATATTCGGCTGCGCCGGCGATGACGGGGGTCAGCACGTAAGCGTAGTCGGAAGCGGTGGCGGGATTCAGGGTGCGCATGATGCCATAAGCAAAGTCATCTGCGGTGACCATGCGGTTGTTGCCTTCGCAGTCCTGTACGTTGACGACCTGATCGGTGGCGGCGTCATATTTGACCCACGGCACGTCGTCGCGCAGTGTGAAGGTGTAAACCAGGCCGTCGTCCGAAATCTCCCAGGAGGTTGCCATGCCGGGCTCCAGTTCGGCGGTCTGGACGTTCTGGCGCACGAGGCCGACGGTCATTTCTTCGATGACCTGGATGTTGTTCACATCGGTGGCCATGGCAGTGTCGATGGTGGGAAGATCGCTGGCGCCGGACGACATGCGCAGCACTTTCTTCTCGGCGGGAGCAGCCGAAGTCTCTGCTGAGGCGTCGGGCGTAGCGGTGACGATAATCGTTTCACCTTCTTGCTCAACGACAACGGTTTGGACGATGGGCGTCGCGGCCGGCTGGCAGGCAGCCAATACCATGGCTACCACAATCAACAGGCTGACGACTAACCAGCTTTTCTTATGGAACATATCTCCTCCTAGCGAAAACTTAGAATGGTACTACGGTTGCACATTCGCCCAGGTGGGCGGTACTACGCTTGCTATGAAGACACAGCCTCCTTCCGAAAAAAGTACAGATACAAATAAAAGAACAATAAACCCACCTCCAGGTCATTGTTCCCCGGGTAATCTCGATCGATAAGAATGTACGCACCTCGTAAAGAATGTCTGGCCACAATTCCAGGAGAGCTGGATTTTGCCATGCTTCTCTACTGGCGATAGACACATCGGGGCCAGGAGAATCTTCTCAAGTGGCTGGTGTTTTCGTTTGTTTTTTAATAAAAAAGGGTGGTGACCAATAACAATTACCTTCACCAATCTGTGGGTACATGTAGGAATGATATAATTTTATAGCACATTTCGTCGAATCTGACAAATATTCTTTTGGGTGGTTTTAAAACCCCGGCGCCACGCCTGTTCACCGAATTTGCGGAATGGCCCTGCGCCGGCTCAACGTAGCTATTCCATGGAACGCGGTTTTGTGTTAAAATTCATGCGCCCGGGGTATGCGGGCACATTGGGGCGTGGTGCAACGGCAGCACACCAGACTTTGGATCTGTGGATCTTGGTTCGAATCCAGGCGCCCCAGCCTGGCGCAATTACCCTTAATAACGGGTTCGCTCTGCTGGTCAGTGGGAGCAAACCCGTTGTTTGATTAACTCGTAGATCAACCGGCCTTTGGAAGGAGAGGTGTATTGAAAGGTACTGCGGTCATCCTGGCAGCCGGACACGGCGTGCGAATGCGTTCTGCCCTACCCAAGGTACTGCATCCGTTGGTTGGCGTGCCCTTGATCCGTTATCCGCTCAAGGCGGTGGGTGAAGCCACCGGCGAAACCCCTGTCGTGGTGGTTGGCCATGGGGCAGACGCCGTGCGGTATGAGCTGGGCGACGAGGCCCGCTTTGCCGTGCAGGAACAACAGCTGGGCACCGCCCACGCCGTCCTGTCGGCCGAGGCACAACTTGCCGGCCGCGGCGACCTGGTGTTGGTAACCAGCGCCGACCTGCCGTTGTTGACCACGGCGACCTTCCGCCGTTTGCTGGCAGCCCAGGCGGAGAACACGGGCCCGCTGACCATGGTGACCATCATTTCTCCCGACCCGCGCGGCTTTGGACGCATTTTACGGGCAGAGGACGGCTCGGTGACGGCCATTATCGAGGAAGCACAGGCTACGCCGGAACAACGCGCCATCCGCGAGTTGAACGTGGGCGCCTACTGCTTCCGTTCCGACTGGTTGTGGCCGGCGCTGCGCCGGGTAAAGATTTCTCCTAAAGGTGAGTACTACCTGACCGATTTGATCGGCCTGGCGGTGGGGGATGGCCAGTACGTCCAGGCGCTGACCCTGGAAGATCCCTCGGAAAGTATTGGGATCAACAACCGCCTGCACCTTTCCGAGGCCGAGGCAGCCCTGCGCCGGCGCATCAATGAGGCCTGGATGCTGGCGGGGGTCACCCTGATCGACCCGCGCGCAACCTATATCGAGGCCGGTGTTAAAATAGGAGAGGACACCACGATCTACCCGGGAACTCACCTGCGCGGTCACACCGAGATCGGCAAAGGCTGCCACATCGGCCCTAATACGATTCTGGAAGATGCCCGGGTGGGCGCGGGATGCACCATTTTGTCGTCAGTTGTAGAAAAGACGACATTGGACGATAATATAAAAATCGGCCCTTTTGCTCACATCCGTGAGGATGTCGTACAGACGGTTCCCATCCATTGAACGGCTCGAAGAAATAGAACCAGGTGGATTGTAACTGGCGGGGTTTGAAGACTCAATAACAGCTCGTCGATGGGCGACTGTACCTGAATACCACGGCGCGAAAATTGAGCCTACCGTGGAAGATAAACTAAGATGGAACCTGGTAGTATACAAGAAGACTGGATATTTTTTGTCGTTGTGCTGGCCCTGGACTGGTTCGTAGTCCTGGTGCGCGCCAGCCTTTTGAATGCCCGACTGCCCCATTTGATGAATTTGCGCGAACAGAACCCGGTGAGAGTGGACCGGGCTTTGCGGCTGTTGGAGCGTCCGCGCCTGATTACCGCCCTGCGGATGGCGGTCGTTCTGCTGCATTTTTGCACCGCCGCGGCGGCGACCCTGCTGGTGACCCAGCTGCTGGCGCGTTACGAGGCCTGGTGGGTCTACCTGGGGGTGATGTACCTGCTGGTGCTGGCCATTCTGGCGGTTGAGCTGGTCATCGAGCGCATGGTCTTGGAGGACATCGAGACCTGGACGATCCGCATGGCGCCCGCCGGGTGGCTGGTCGAGTGGCTTTTCCGGCCGGTCTCCTGGCTGGTGGGTTCTTCGCAGGGCCAGCAGCGTTCGATTGGGCTGGTCACCGAGGACGAGCTGCGCAACTGGGTGGAAGAAGGCCAGCCCGAGGGCAGCCTGGAGCAGGGCGAACGGAAGATGATCTATTCCATCTTCCAGTTCGGCGATACGCTCTCGCGCGAGGTCATGGTGCCGCGCGTGGATGTGTTTGCCCTGGATATCAACACCTCCGTGCCGGAGGCCATCCAGGCGGCGATCATGTCGGGCCACTCGCGCCTGCCGGTCTACGCGGAAGGCATCGATAACGTCATTGGACTGCTGTACGCCAAAGACCTGCTGCGTTTGCAGCTGGACGAAAACAATTCGGAATCGATCCGCTCTCTGCTGCGCCCGGTGTATTTTGTGCCCGAGGCCAAGAAAGTGGACGAGCTGCTCAAGGAGATGCAGGCGCGTGGCGTGCACATGGCCGTGGTGGTAGACGAATACGGCGGCATGGCCGGCCTGGTGACCCTGGAAGATATTATGGAAGAGATCGTCGGCGAGATTCGGGACGAGTACGACGTGAGCGAAGAACTACTCTACCAACAGGTCGGGGAAGGGGAATACCTGTTCCAGGGGAAGATCGACATTGCCGACGTGAACGAGATCCTCAACACCCACATGACCCGTGAGGTGGCCGATACCCTGGGCGGCTTTATCTACGGCGAGATCGGCCGTGTGCCCACCGGGGGAGAACAGGTAGCCGTGGAAGGTTGGCGGTTGAGCGTCGAACAGGTCAACGGGCGGCGTATCCGCCTCGTGCGGGCCGTCCGCATCCTGACGCCGGCCGAATCGGAGGAAAAACAAGATGAGCTTGAGCGCTGAAACCCGGGAACGATTGATCGAAGCTGCTCGCCAGGCGCGCCAGTGGGCCTATGCGCCGTATTCACATTATGCAGTCGGCGCGGCCGTGCTGACGGATTCCGGGCGCGTATACGATGGCGTCAATGTGGAAAATGCGGCTTACCCGACCAGCATCTGTGCCGAGCGGGTGGCGATTTTCAAGGCCGTTTCCGAAGGTGAGCGGCACTTCCAGGCCATCGCCGTGGTGACCGGTAACGGGGGGGCTCCCTGCGGCAGCTGCCGCCAGGTGATGGCCGAGTTTGGCCTGGATACCCAGGTGTGGATCGCGGACGCAGACGGGAACCTGGTGCAGGAGACCACCGTGGCCGGCCTGTTGCCCGGGGCGTTCCTGCCGGAGCACCTGCCGGCTACATCGGGATAACCGGCCATGCCGGATGCGCCGCGTTCCCTGCGGGTAGACGCCGTCGTCTTACGCCATTCGGATTGGGGTGAAGCGGACCGTATGCTTACCCTGTATACGCGCGAACAGGGGAAGATGCGCTGTATCGCCAAAGGGGTACGCCGCCTGCGCTCGCGTAAGGCCGGCCACCTGGAGCCGTTTACCCACGTGGCGCTGATGTTGGCCCGCGGGCGAGACCTGTGGATCGTGACCCAGGCGGTCACCCTGGACGCATACCTGCCGCTGCGAGAAGACCTGCTGCGCACCGGTTACGCCGCTTACGTGATCGAGCTGCTCGACCGCTTTACTTACGAAGAGGGGGAGAACCGGGCGCTGTTCAATTTGCTCGTCGATACCTTGAAACGGATCTCGGAGGAGCAGGACACCTGCGTGTCGGTGCGCTATTACGAGATTCGGCTGCTGGATCTGCTCGGCTTCCGGCCGGAGCTGTTTTACTGCACCGCGTGCCGGGCGCCGGTGCGCCCCGTGGACCAGTTTTTCTCTTACTCCATGGGCGGGGTGCTGTGCCCGCAGTGTGGGCCGCGCTACGCCGACGCCCGCCCGATCTCGGTAAACGTGTTGAAATACCTGCGCCACTTCCAGCGCAGTACGTATGCCGAAGTGCAGCGCAGCGGCATTCCGGCCGCCGTGCGCGAGGAAATGGAAGCCATCCTCAATGCTTATCTCACCTATTTGTTGGAACGGAAATTGAATACGCCGGCTTTCCTGCGTGAGATCCGCCGGGAAGGCAACAATCACCCGGCCGCCTGACGGTCCTTTTTGCGCCGGAACCAGCGGCGGCGCTTCTTGGGTGGGGGAGGGGCCGGGACGGGCTCCGGCTCGGGCTGGTAGATCAGCTCGATTTGCTTGGGCAGGATCTGGATGCTGAGCTCGTCGGCCTCAGTGCAGATGGTTTCTCCATCGGCGTGGGCAGGCAGGGTGCCCTGCACGGCACGGACGATCACTTTGCGGCCGCGCAGCATTTTGACCACGCGCAGGCGGCGCTGGGTCCCGTTCAAGAAATAGGGCACCAGGGTGACGATGCGCGGGCGGGGGACCTGGCGTACGATGCACAGGTCGAGCAGGCCGTCTTCCGGGTCGCTCTGCGGCGCCATCACGAAGCCGCCGCCCATGCGCCGGCCGTTCATCAGCGAGATCATCAAGGCTCTTTGCTGGACGACCTCGCCGTCCACGTCGATGCTGACCATGGGGGCCTTGGAATATAGAGAGATGGTGCGGGTGACGGCCCACAGGTAAGAAGCAAAGCCCTTGGTACGCCGGTTCTTGGCGGCCAGGAAGCTGACGATAGCATCGAAGCCGATGCCGACCCCGTTGCCAAAATAGCGGCCGAGGGGGTAGTACCCACCGGTCACCAGTCCAACGTCGATCGTGCGGCGTTGACCGGCGGCCAGGGCGCGCACGCTGGCGGGCACGCCGGCCGGGATGCCCATGGCAAAGGAGAAATCGTTGCCCTGCCCGACCGGGATGACGCCCAGTACAGCGCTGCCTAACCCGGCTTCTCGGGCCAGCATGATCCCGTTGAGTACTTCGTTGAACGTCCCGTCCCCGCCGACCGAAACGATGACTTCACAACCCAGGACGACGGCCTGTTGGGCCAGCTCGGCGGCGTGCCAGGCATGCTGGGTCTGCATCAGCTCATAATCGATGTGGTTCTTTTGAAGCTCTTGTTCGATCTCGGGGATCATCTGACGGGCTTCACCATGCCCGGCAATAGGATTGACAATGATACGATGTGTGGCCATGGGTGTTTAGAGCCTCCCGAAAGAAAGGGCCAGGCTGTTCGCTGGTTGATATCGTTTGCAGGTGGTCCAATCTGAGTGCATCATTCTTTACGAGTATATCCTGTTTTTCTACTTTGGCAAACGTCTGGACGACCTGGCTGGGATATACAGCCACAATCCTCGTCCGCTTTCAATCCCGGCCCCCGGGCTGGTGTTATAATTTGAGCCTCAAAGCGAACTGCACTGCCGGTGCCCTGCGTTTACACGCTCCTTTTTATGGGCGCAGGCCTTTGCGCCGGCGCGCAGTAGCCTTCTCGAACTTATCTTTGTTATGGAGCTGTCATGACCCAACCGCTTGATTTTCAGTCGATTATGATGGCCTTGCAGCGGTTCTGGGCAGAGCAAGGCTGTCTGATCTGGCAGCCGTATTATACCCAGGTAGGCGCAGGGACCAACAACCCGGCGACATTCCTGCGTGTGCTTGGCCCCGAACCCTGGAAAGTTGCCTACGTGGAGCCCTCGGTGCGCCCGGACGACGGCCGCTACGGTGAGAACCCCAACCGTTTGCAGCAGCACTACCAATTCCAGGTGATCCTCAAGCCCGACCCGGGCAACCCACAGGAATTGTACCTGCGCTCCCTGGAAGCGCTGGGGATCGACCCGGCCCGTCACGACATCCGTTTCGTAGAAGACAACTGGGAATCCCCGGCCCTGGGCGCCTGGGGTCTGGGGTGGGAGGTCTGGCTGGATGGCCAGGAAATCACCCAGTTCACCTATTTCCAGCAGTCCGGCGGGCTGGTGCTCAACCCGGTTTCGGTGGAGATCACCTACGGCCTGGAGCGCATTGCCATGGTGCTGCAAAAAGTGCGCAACTTCCGCGATATCCGCTGGAGCCCCGAGCGCAGCTATGGCGACGTAAATCTGCAAGGCGAGCAGGAGCACAGTAAATATTACTTCGAAATCGCCGACGTGGAGCGCCTGCGCCAGTTGTACAACCTGTACGAGAGCGAAGCGCTCTCGGCCCTGGAGCAGGGCCTGGTGCTGCCGGCCTATGATTACGTCTTACGCTGTTCGCACGCTTTCAACGTCCTGGATACGCGCGGCGCGGTGGGGGTGACCGAGCGCCAGGCATTGTTCTCCCGCATGCGTGATCTTTCCCGCCGTACGGCGGAGGCTTACCTGGGGCAGCGCCAGAGCCTGGAATATCCCTGGCTGGCCGCAGATGGGGCCGGCGGGAGCGTGGCAATTGCCCACAAACCGGCCGCGGCCGCACCGTCTGTGACCACGGCTGTGCCCTTCTTGTTGGAAATCGGCACGGAAGAGTTACCCGCCGCCGACCTGCAGGCCGCCCAGGAGTACCTGGGGCAGCGGGTGCCGGCCATGCTGGACGAGCTGCGCCTGGCGCACGGCCCGGTGCGTATCCTGGCTACCCC
>JAAZNB010000175.1 GCA_012798515.1 Chloroflexota bacterium | reverse complement strand
CGTTGGAGCCCACCGGTATTTAAGTCCCGGATGGCTTACTTGCGGCCGTAATCGGCCGGGATTTCGCCCCAGGCTTCGGTGTCCCATTTGAGCAGTTGGGTCTCGTAGGCGTTGTCGCGCAGCCAGGCCTCGGCGCGAGCGATGCGCTCGAAAATGGGCGCGTTCTTCTCGTTGGGCGCCAGCCTGGTCTTGCATTTCTTCTTCTTTACCCAGGTCAGGGCAGTTGCTGAGTCGGTGTACAACGGCTGTTTCCAGCCGCGTTGTTTGAACAGGGCCAGGGCGTGGACGATGGCCAGGAACTCGCCGATATTGTTGGTGCCGTTTTCAAAGGGGCCCTGGTGGAAGATCTCCCGTCGCGTGGTGGTATGTACGCCGTGGTATTCCATCGCCCCGGGGTTGCCGGTGCAGGAGGCGTCTACGCAGTAGCTGTCGGCTACCGGCCTGGTGTTGGTGCGACGAGCAGGGGCTTCCTGGGTGGTACGCTTGCCTTTATAGTCTTCGTAGCGGGCGCGCAGGGCGGCCTCGGCGGCGGCGCGGCTGTCGAATGCTTTGTATTCGGCGCCGTTGAAGCCGGATACCTGGGCAGAACACTCTTCCCAGGTGGTAAAGATGCCGGTACGGCGGCCTTTCCACACGACGTAGAACTTTGCTTTGGGCATAAAATCGACCTTGGGTGTAGGTTGGAGTGCTGTCCCTATTTTACCGGAAAGTATGCCCGGGGAGATCCCGGTTGTGGGTAGGGCCTGGAAACCGGCCCGCCCGGCTTACGACATTGTAAGGGCGTGGGCGAGCTTGCCAGGTATTGCCGGGTTGAGTCGAATGAGATTACAATCAAGGGCAGGATTGTTATCCTGTTCCTTTGCTGACGTACTCCAAAAATCATAATCGCCTGTCCGGTGTTCAGGAGGGTCCTATATGCCGGCTACTGCCCATAAAGTCGCAACCGAGGCTGTTTCCCATCCTTCAAGTAGAAAACTACCGGCCGAAAAGCAACCATCGCAGCCGGGTGAGCCGGTATCGCCGGCGCGCCTGGCGGAGACCATGCTGCCCCATGACGTGGTCGCTCTACAACAGGCGGCCGGCAACCAGGCCGTGGCGGGCTATTTGACCGCCAACCCGGCCCGGCAGCCGGCGCCGGCTGCCCACGGTGAAACGGCCGGCAGCGTGCAGCGCGTGGCCGACGAACACACGCTCCAGGAGACCTGGAAAAGTCTAAAGTCCAAGAAAGACGCTACCCCCTTCGAACGCACCCTGCTGTACATCGGCGACCAGGTGCAGGGGATCGCCGGCCCGCAGTACCTGGGCACCCTGTGTGACGACGCCGGCAATCTGGAATCACCGGAAAAAGACCCGGCCGGGACGCGGCACAAATTGCTGGAGATCATGAAAGCCGGTTTTTCTTCCATCTTCCAACGGCAGGTCGAAAAACCCATCGAACAGCTGATGCCGGCTGCCAACCTGGTGGAAGGCAAGCAGGGTAAGCCCGGGGCACAGCGCAAGTACGCCATCGGCTTCCGTTCGGACGACCGGGCGCCGGAAGCGGTGGGCGTCACGGCGGCAGAGGATAAGGCCCGCACGGACGCCACGGCAAGCAAGGCCCCCCTGCCCACCAACACCGGCCTGTTGAACGAGAGCGGCCCCGCCCCCCTGGGTTTCACCCCCAAGTCATTGACACAAAACAAGGCGGTGATCACCGGCAGCGGCCTGGACAAGGAATGGAACCCCTTCAACCCGGCCTTCCAGGCTGAACTGGCGGCCGCCTTTGGGGTGGACAACCCGGCCGTGCAGAACGGTGAAGCCAGCGCCGGGGCGGTGCCCAACGCGGAGCGCGATCCAACTACCAAACTGATGCTCTTCCGTAATGAAATCGCCGACAACGACCTGAACACGTTGATCAGCGTGGCCAAGAACTGGCGTGACTGCATCCGCTTTCCCTTGTTCAGCGATAAGGTGAGCCAGGCGCAGCGTGTCACAGACGCTCCCAAGGGCTATCCCCTACGTCTGGATACCCATCTGTACGTGGTCATTGTTTCCCAGGGGGGCGATACGCAAAGCCTGCAAAAGGAAGGCAACCGCTTCAAAGAGATGGCCGTGCGCCAGATTGGCGGAGAGCACATCCTGGCGCACTTCAACGTGGTCCGTTATTACCCGGAAGTAGCCGACAACAGCGTGGCCAACGCTACGTTTGTGTTCGAGATGGGCAAAGCCGAGGAGATGCCGTGGGGCAAGCGCACCATGGACGATAAGAGTACGGACCCGGACGGCAAGATCCGCGCGGCCTACGAGCGCATCAAGGGCGACATCGAGAACCGCAAGGGCGGTGGCCTGGCGACGCAAGACGCCGTGGTCACCGACATTGGCCCGGAAGGCAAAACCAGGCCCATCGCAAGCATCGACGAGTGGATTGCGGAGAAGGACCGCCTCGAAAAAGAAAAGCAGGCCAGTGAAGAGGAAGAAAGGCGCAAACGCCAGGAGCAGGTGCTGAAAGAAGCCGGCACGGGTGGGGGCATGAGCGTGAAAGAGCGCATGAAGATGCTTAAACTGGGTGGGGGCGGCGGGTCCAGCCCGGCTGCGATCAAACCCACGGTGCGCCGGCCGGCCGGGATGCGGTTTCAGCCCCCGCCGCCTCTGCCCACTTCGCCGGTCTCGCCGGCGCCCGATCCTTCGACGCTTGCGCCTACCCCATCGCCGCTGCCTTCGACGGCGCCCCTGCCGCCGCCACCACCGCCTTCTACGCTGGCGAAGACCCCCACACCCCCTCCGCCTCCTACCACCGCGCCCCTGACCCCGGCCCCTACAACGGTGACTCCTCCGCCGGCCACTTCCACCGCGCCGGTTCCATCCCTGGGCTCTCACCCCGGCGCCCCGGTACGGGACGAGGACCCCGGGCTCCTGGCTTCGATGGGAAACGCCATCTGGAACTTTGGCGCCTCGGTGGTCAAGCGGATGGG
>JAAZNB010000014.1 GCA_012798515.1 Chloroflexota bacterium | reverse complement strand
GCCCGAGACGGCGCGGGTAAGCCGGCATCCTTTGCCGGCCGTGTTCGGTCGGGCGTACCCCTACGGGGCATAATAATGGAAGCCCGACCTGCTAATGGAAATTGGCCATTTTTACCCCTATGGGGGCATGATATACCCCTGTCGGGGCATGATATTCCCCCAGGGGGAACCCTGGCAGGCTTGACCTGTCTGGCGTTGGCCATGCTGATGCTCAAATCCTGTGTTCACCGCATGGCCCATGTCTTTTAAGTTCATAACACGCTCTAGGCTTGTTTCCTGGTTGCCCTCGCCCGCGGCGGCCCTAACGGGGCCGGCTGCCGCCCAGGCCAATCCGAGTGATCCCTTCTTGCACCGTGAACCCGGCGAATAATTTGCCCGGAGTGTACACCCCGTCCGGATACAAGCCATCTACGGCATCCCCCGTCATTTGGCCGCCCAGGTAAACCTCGTACCGGCCGCCATCGACCAGCCGGGGGGATGAAAACGCCACCGATTGGTATTCTTTTTCCGGCGCAAAGGTGATCAGGCCATTCCCGGCGCCATCCTGGACGCGGAACAGGCTGCCTGCCGGCTGCGGCGTGTCGAAATTGATCAACAGCGCAGGCTGGCCGGAAGAAATGCTGGGCGCCTGGGACATCCCCGAGCTGCCCGCAGCGGCCAGAAAACCACCCGTCATATCGAATGAGGCATCGTAATCCAGGGCGCTGTTCCGCCGCTGGGTCGGGCCGTTCAGCAGAACGGTGCCATCTGTCATTTCGATGGCTCCGTTGACGTCAATCCCATCCCCACCAGAATCCACCACCAGGTACCCCCCATGAAGGTACAGGTAATTCTGGCCGGGATTGGTGAACGTATCCGAGGACTGATCCGGCCCATGCCGCGTCCCGGAGGCGTCCTTTCCCCCGGCCACGTTGACCCCATCGTCGGTCGAGACCACATAGATTTGCCCGCCAAGGATGGTGATCGTTGCACTTTCGATGCCCTCGTAGGAGCGGAGCACCCGTACGACACCGGCGGCAATCTCCAGGGCCGTATCGGCATGGATGCCGTCGTCCCCGGAAGTGATGGTCAACGTTCCACCGTTCACCGCGACCGTGTTATCGGCCTGGATGGCATCTTCCCCAGCTTCGATGGTGATATCCCCAGACTCGATAGAGATATACCCTAAAGAAGCATCGCCCGCTCGATCCGATTTAAGTCCGTCGCCTCCGGCAGTCACCTGAAGGCGGGCATCCCGGACCACCAGGTAATCTTTGCCCCGCAAGCCATCATCGACTGCATCCACGCGGACCGTTCCACCGGCCAGGATGAGCCCATCCTTGCTGGTGATGCCGTCATTGTACGCCCCACTGACGTGCAGCGCGCCGCTGCCAAAGATGGTCAGGTTGGATTTGCTGAAGATCGCTGCATTTGGCTCGTCATCGCCGGGCTTTTCGAACAGGTACTCGGAGCCATCCGAAACCCGGTTCTCGGCGCTGCCGGCCAGGACCAACAGCGTCTTGGCGGCATGCGCCACGTAGATCGCCGCCCCGGTCGGGTTATGCAGTTCGACCCCGTCTAGAATAAGCCGCACCGGGGCCGCGTCGCCTGTATCGACCCGTATCTGCCCGTTGGTCAATTTTCCACTCAAGCGATAGGTGCCCGCAGAAGTGATCGTGGCGCGGCTGCCCTGCACCGCTACCCCGTTGCCGCCGGGACGGATGGTATCCCCATCCAACACGATAGGGACTACCGCCGCCTCGTCCCACTGGTAATCAGACGCCGCTTCGTGTGTGCGGCCATCCGCTACCAGGGTCTCGACAATCGAAACGGCGCCCATCCTCTCCACCGGTGTATTTTCATTGGGTGTATTCGGGACAATCGCTTGTTGTAATTGAGTAGCAATCTGGCTTTCGTTCACAGAACAGGCCACAACCATCAGGGCAAGGACCGATAACGTCCCCACAACACCAATCCATTTCATACCCGGCTCCAATGCGCATCCTCGACGTATCCTCCCCCGGTTATCTCGCCTGTGCCGCCGTACCGGCTTCGACCAGGCGCCGATCATTCCGGGAAAGCCCAACATGACCATTGTACGAAAAACAGGGCCCCAACGGTACGCCAACTTCGTAGCCTGGGGCCATCTATTTCCATCAAATTCTTGACACACGGTTCAATCTGATATATATTGATATATATAATCTAATTTATCGTTTTTTAACAACGCTCTCAAGTGGGGAATTACCTGAATGGCATCCATATCCACGGAAAGACAACAGCAAATCCTGGATTTGCTGCGCCAGCGAAAAACATTAAAAATACAGGAGCTGGTTGACCTGCTGGGCGTCTCGGCCATGACCATTCACCGCGATTTACGCAGCCTGGCCACGGCCGGGATGGTGACCAAAGTCCATGGCGGCGTCACCCTGGCGCACGGGTCCACGACCGGTGGCGGATCTGTGCAAGATTGCGCCTTTTGCGGCAGCCCGGCACCGGCGCGTACCGCGTTTGTTATTCGCGAAACCGGCGGCGAACAGCTGCACGCCTGTTGCCCTCACTGTGGGCTGCTCATGCTCTCCCGGCGCCAGTCCGGCGCCGTGGCGCTTACGGCAGATTTTCTCCACGGGCAGATGGTCAGCGCCCAGCAAGCCGCGTACCTGGTCGAGAGCGGGGTAGACACCTGCTGTGCCCCCTCGGTGTTGAGCTTTGCCAGGCCGGTGGATGCGCAGCGTTTCCAACGCGGCTTCGGCGGCCGGGTCATGAACATGGGGGAGGTCCAACAGTTCTTGCAGCAAGCCATGGCTCTGGACCCGCACGCACATCCCCACGCCATGGAAAACCACCATCGGTCTGCTGGAGAAACGAGCTGATATGCCGCGGTCTCTATGGTTGCGGGTGGGGATCGGTTTGTTGTTCATCGCCGCCGCAGGCGCCTTCTACCAGGTCATCGCTCCGCGCCTACAGCCCCTTCCCGTCTACATGGCCCTGCCGGACGTCTCGCTGACCGACCAGGATGGACGGCCTTTCGACCTGGCGCAAACGCGAGGGAAAGTGGTCGTGCTGAGCCCGATCTACACCCACTGTCCGGACATCTGCCCGCTGACGACTGCCAAGATGAAACAAATCCAGGGTCGCCTCCAGGCCAGGGGATGGAGCGACCAGGTCCAGCTGGTCACGTTCAGCGTCGACCCGCAGCGCGACCAGCCCGGGGTGCTCAAACGCTTCGCCGGTGTGTATAAAGCCGACCTGGACAACTGGATCTTCCTCACCGGGAACTCTGCACAGATCCAATCCCTGATCCAGGCTCTCGGTCTGTACGTCGAACGGGTGTATTACGTCGATGGCACGCCCATCCCGGAGGCATCTTTTTCCGGCCAGGGAGACAACCCGCCTTACCTGGTCAACCACACCGACCGCCTGTTCCTCGTCGACCGCCAGGGGAACGTGCGCGCCCTGCAACCCGGAAGCCGCACCCAGGTCGATGAAGCCATGCAATTGATCCAACAACTGATTCAAATACCCAATGGAGGATAAATCATGACCCGTTTCTTCGTCAGCATCACCACCGTAGTGCTCTTACTCACCGCCTGCTCGGCGCCCACACCGGCCGCCCCCCAGATCCACGTCGAAGACGCCTGGGCCCGCCCGGCAGCCGCTGCCCCCATGGAAGCAGCCAGCCAGATGCCCGGCATGGAGAGTATGCCAGGGATGGCGGAAAGTGAGACGCCCGGCGAAATGCCGGCGATGGATGGCATGCCCAGCGGCGAAGCCACCAGCGCGGCCTATTTCGTCATCGTCAACGACGGCGGTGAAAGTGACACACTGGTCGGTGTCTCCTCCCAGGTCGCCAACGACGTCAGCATGCACGAAACCCGCGTCGAAAACGACGTAGCCCAGATGTTGCCGGTAGCGAGCCTGGAAATCCCTGCTCACGAGCGCCTTGAATTCCAGCCCGGCGGTTACCACGTCATGCTGGTCGGCCTGACGCAGGACCTCAATGAAGGGGATAACATCCAGATCACCCTCCAGTTCGAAAAGAGCGGCGCGCTCACCATCGATGTGCCCATCCGCCAGGAACCATAGGCTTTATGCTTCCGGTCATGTCTATCGTCCTGGTGACGGCCCTGGGGTTGTACTGCATCGCCATGAGCCGGGCCGCCGACCAGGTCCCTCCGGCTCGCCAGCGGCAGCACCTGGCTATTTTTTTCCTGGGCCTGCTGGTCACCCTGGCGGTGTTCATCCCGGCGCCGGACCTGTTCGGGCCCGACTACCGCTTTACAGTCAGTATGGCCCAGATGCTGCTTGCCGTCGACGGGGGACCGTTATTGATCTATGGCGGCCTGCCCACGGCCATGCTCCAGCCATTCATGAAGTGGAAGTCCCTGGGGCGCGGCCTGGCCCGGCCTCACCTGGTGGGAGCGGCCAGCATGGTGCTGCTGCTGGCCTGGTTTCTACCGGCTCTGTTTCAGGCAGCTTCGAGCAACCTGTCTATTTGGGTCTTGAAGCAAATTCTTTTCCTTCTTTCCGGGCTCTTGTTCTGGTGGCCGGTGGCCGCCCCTTTGCCCACCTGGCGGCCGGCCTATCCTGCCCAACTGGTCTACCTGCTGATCATGCGCATCCCCATGACCCTGCTGGGCGTATGGATCGGTTTCGCCAACTCTCTGATCTACAGCCCGCGCGCCTCTTTTGCCCTCGAAATCTGCGCCCCATCCTCTCTATCTGACCAACAGGCCGGCGGGTTGGTGATGTGGACCGTGGGTGGGTTGGTCTTACTGGGCGCTCTGGCAGTGGTATTTTTCCGCTGGTCCGGCGCACTGGAAGCCGCCCGGCGCCGGGGGACCTGAATTAACGGAGATGGCCATTTGACACCGCCATTATTCCCATGCCTGATCACGCAGAGCCGCATTACTGGCTTGAGGCAAAAGAGGCCCATCTTTTCCACCAATTGAGCAGTTACGAAACGCACTATCAATTTAAGAAAAACAACCTGCTGCGGGAGACCCAAGCAGGTTTATACTTTAAATCTATCCCCTACATACTTCAGCGCTGTCGGCGAGGCAGCCTCTTGGCGTTGTGCTCACGACATCCGTACACCCAGGATAAAATCACGAATAATAAGGAGATCTCCATGAAAGGCAACCCGATCGTCATTGAAGTATTGAACGCTCTGTTGGCAGATGAACTTTCGGCCATCGATCAGTACATGGTCCATGCCGAAATGTACGAAAGTTGGGGCTATACCAAGCTGGCTGAGAAAACGGAGAAACGCGCCATCACCGAGATGAAACACGCCGAGAAGCACATCAGCCGTATCCTCTTCCTGGAAGGCCGTCCCATCGTTACCGCGCCCATCGAAGTGCAAATCGGTGAAGAGACCCCCCAAATGTTCCAGAACGACTGCGAGTCCGAGAGCAAGGCCATCCTGGCTTACAACCGCGCCATCCAGCGCGTGGGTGAGTTGAACGATTATGGCACTCAGGAACTGCTCAAGTCCATCTTGAAGGACGAAGAAGACCATATCGACTGGATTGAAGCGCAGATTGACCAGATCAAGGTGATCGGGCTCTCGAATTACCTGGTAGAGCAGACCGGCGAGTAGGTCCTAAAACGCCAGGATTCCCGGCGAACCTGCGACAAATCGCAATTAAAAAATGGGCCGTTCCATACGGCCCATTTTTTATCTTCTGCTGTGCCACCGCACCGCCGGCCGATGCTGGCTCCGGTTTTTGCCGGTTGGATCCGGCCCGTCCTTATTGTGATAGCCCAACCAAGACGTAGGTCCCGGTGACCGTTTGTTCGGTCACGATCCGGCCGACTGCATCTGGACTGGGCGGCTTGCTCACCCAATCTCCCAGGCCACCATTGGCGCTCGGGTCCCAGTAGAGCACCTGGGCGTTGACCAGTACGTAGTTGCCGGTCGCCTCATCGAAGTACAGGATACCAAGAGCATCATACCTGTCCAGGATCTCCCGGGTCAGGGCAAAGGAGATCGTCATGGGTTTGTTGAGTGCAGCCAGGTGGGCGCCCTGGTAGGCGGCTTGTACTTCCATAGCCGAGAGGATCGCCCCTGCCTGCGGGCTCGCGCCGCTTTGCCCGGACGATAACCCTTCTTTATCTCCGCCAAAGCGCTGCAATGGGACAAAACTGCCTATCTGGATGGGCGTTCCGGCCTGCGACAGGTTCCACAGATCCGCTCCACCAGATTGAACCTGCACGTTCGGATTGGAAGAGATCACGTTGTTCAACGCCAGCGCCTGGGACCAGCTATCGTTGCCCAGGACCAACCGTTCCGTCAGGGTCGCCAGCTGGGTGTTGATTTCCGCCGGATCGACGTGGCGCAGAGAAGCCGAAGTAGCCACGTTGCCAGGCAGTTCCACCAGGTTACCTGCTTCCGGTTTATATTTTGGCCCTGCGTTCAGGTGCCACAGGTACTCGACCTGTCCGACCAGCTTCTCACTCATGCTCCCCACCATATCTTTCCAAGAGATCACGTCGATCAAGGCGATGGGAGATCGGGTCGGGATGGGCAGCCAGTTCCCGTTCGTGACCAGGATGAACTGGGGAGCCGGTGTCTGCGGAGCAGGCGCTGGATCGGATGGCGTGTAAACCGGTGGTACCCAGCAGATGATCGTCTCGACGCCCAACACTGTGTCATATCCACACAGCACGTTCGAGGCAATATCGTGGCCGCCGCCGCCGAAGATGATGACCCGCCCGTTGCCAAGGATGAAGACGTCATCCCCAAGGCTGCCGATGACGGACTCGAAGTTCTGGAAACCTGCCAGCCCACTGGCGCCGCCGGTACGGAAGTCTACGGTCACCCCACCCAGCAGGTGGCTGAAGTCCAGTGTATCGGTACCGCCGGAACCACCATCCAGGAAGAAGGCGCCTGCATTGGCCGTGGGGCTGAATATGAAGTTGTCGTTGCCCGAGGTACCGATGATCCGCATGGCGCCCTTACCTGTATAGGCCGCGATGTTGTCACCTTTCTTCGTAACCACGTCTCCCAGGATAAAGTCCAGCGAGGGGTTGGCCAGGGAGAAGTCCATCACGTCCCCGCCGCTGTTATCCCCGGCCGGGATCACATCCACACCCCAGTTGGGAACCACCACGTAGTGGTCGCTGCCCGGGCCGCCGTCCAGGAAGTCAAAACCGGCATCACCGTACAACTGGTCGTCACCGGCGCCGCCCAACAGTTGATCGTTCCCCGGGCCGCCGGAGAGCAGGTCATTGCCACTACCGCCGGTGAGCACGTCGTCGCCCAGGCCGCCGTAGAACTCGACGCCCAGCGCACCGCCCGTCAAGACGTCATTATTTTCACTGCCGATCACCCGGGTAATCCCGCTGACCCCGAGCCAAACGCCGGAGGCCGTCCCTTGCGCCAGGTTCACCGTTACGGCAAAGCCGTAACCGGAGCCGGAGGCCGCGTAAGCGCTGTAGTCCAGGGTGTTGGTCCCCGCGCCACCGGAGAGGTCGCCGCGGATCTCGCCCCCGGTGATGAAAGCGAACCGGTCGTCGCCGCCGTTGCCGCGCAGGCGGACGTCTTGTGAGCCACTGATCTGGAAGACATCCACCCCATTTCCACCACTCAAGATCTCGACCCCTGTGAAGGCCAGCGCCCGTCCACCGTTCAGGAAGCGGTTGGTGCCATCGACCTCCCAAACGCTGTCGGCGTTCATACCCCACAGCGTATCGCTGCCGCTGCCTGCCAGCAGCTCATCCAGGTTGGTAAAGCCGCCGGCAATGCGCAGCGTCGTCCCGGCCAGCCCGTCGAGGCTGCCGAGCTGGGTAAGGGTAAACGACTCACCCTGGGTGCTGGCGCTGAAGTCGAGCGTGTCACTGCCCGTTCCACCGTCGAGTCGGCCGCTGATCAAGGCTCCGCCGGCGAAGATGAATTGGTCTGCTCCAGCGCCACCCAACAGGCTGACCGCCTGCGTTCCACTGACGTTGAAGGTATCCACGTCACTGCCGCCTTGCAGGATCTCGAAGCCCGAGAACGGTAAAGAACCGCCGCTGAACAGGTAATGGTTATCGCCGTCCACGTCCCAGGTGCTGGCCGTGTTGATTCCGACCAGGGTATCCTGGCCCATCCCGCCGACCAGCCGGTCGATCCCGGAGAAGCCGCCGATGGCCGGGCCCGTCCCTGAGAAGCCGGTGGCGTCTGCCCCGGTGAGGGTCAGGCTGCAAGGGCCAGACACGGCGCCGAAATTGAACACGTCGTTACCTTCAGCGGCAATGAAATTGCCGGGGAAGACTCCACCCTGGACGAAGTAGAAATGATCGTCTCCACTGCCAAACAGCAGGCGCATGGCCGTAGACCCGCTGGCAACCGTCACCGTATCAACGCCATTGCTGATGGCGGTGCTGGCACCGACGGTGATGGTCAACCCGGTGGGCCAGGAAGTGAAGTCGAGCACGTCGCTGCCGCTCGTATCCACCACCGTATCGGCGTCGAAACTGGCGAACGGGTACAGGTCGTCGTCTGCCCCACCGTTGAGCACATCCTGGCCATTACCGCCGTACAAAGTATCTTTCCCATTGTTGCCATTCAGCACGTCGTTGCCGCCATCGCCGTACAGCAGATCGCCGTCGTTGTTACCGTTGAGGACGTCATTCCCTGCGCCGCCGTATAAGGTGTCCATACCGGCGTTACCGTTGAGAATATCGTTGCCGCCATCACCGTACAGCAGATCATCACCAGCCCCACCGGAGAGGGTATCGTTGCCACTGCCGCCGCTCAGCCGGTTGGCGCCGGCGTCGCCGGTGAGGATGTCATCCCCGCTACCACCGATCACATTTTGGATGTTGGTGATGCCCGCCAGGCCGGTAGCCGTGCCATTCGCCAAATTGACCTCGACCCGGCTGGTGTAGTTGCTGTAATCCAGGGTGTTGGTACCGCCGCCGCCATCGATGCGTCCGGCCCCGCCGGCCAGCTGGCCGCCATCTGTGCCAAAGATGAAGGTGTCGTCCCCGCTGCCGCCCAGCACGACTTCCCCGCTGTTGCCTTCGTAGGTAATCGTACTGCCGTTTCCGTCGTTCACGTGAATACTGCCGAAGGTGATCACAAGGTCAACGGTAACTTCCGTCAGGTCGAAGGTATCCAAACCGCCTTCTTCGGGCTCGAAGATGGTGATCGAGCCAAAATTATCGCTGAATTTGTACACATCGTCGCCTTTACCGCCGCTGACCTGCTCGATATTGGTGTAGCGTTCTGCCGTGCCGCCATTCAACACCGAGACTGTATGGGTGGCCGGGTAAAAGGTGATTGGCGATGTGTAAGCGCTGAAATCCAACCGGTCGCTGCCCGGGCCGCCATCCAGGATACCGTCGTAGGTGACGGCGTTCGCAAAAGCGAAGACGTCGTCCCCGTTGCCGCCCACCAGCCGTTCGATGTTGTCGGCGGCGTGGGTCAAGGCGGCGCCATGGGCGCCCGAGACGCTCAAGATGCCCGAGAGGGTAAAGGTGACCGGTGTGGTCAGAGCGCTGAAATCGAGGGTATCTTCTCCACCATCTGCCGTTTCGACCAGGGTATCGACGCCCCAATCCTCATCGAAGCAGTACACGTCGTTGCCGTCCCCGCCGGTCAAAATATCGTTGCCGCCTTTGCCGTTGATCTGGTTGCTATTCTCATCGCCCACGAGTACGTCGTTCCCGCTGCCACCGACCAGATTGCGGATATTGGCAATGCCGGCCGTGCCTGTGGCCATGCCCAGGTTCAACGCTACCGTAATCGCCGTGGTGTAGTCACTGTAGTCCAACCCATTGTCGCCGGCGCCGCCATCGATCACCCCGGCCACCGATTTGGCATCTGCAAAGACAAAGACGTCGTTTTCGTTGCCACCGGTCAGGTTCTCGATGGCAGTGAAGGCAAACTTAGCGTTGATATTGCCCTGGTTGTCATTACTGATGGTCCAGGTGCTGGCGATACCCGCCCCGACCAGGGTGTCGCTCGCCGTACCGCCCACCAGGGCGTCCATGTTGTCGAAACCACCGCTCAGGCTGGTTTCCGTCCCGGCAAAGCCATCCCGGCTGCCCAGCCCGCTCAAAGTAACGGTCACCGGGCTATCGTAGGCAGCGTAGCTCAACGTATCCGCCTCGCCGCCGCCCACCAGGTTCTCGATAGAAGTGAAAGCCAACGTCCCGCTGAGGTTACCGGCGTTGCTCCCGGTCACGTTCCAGGTGGCATCGATGTCAGCCCCGGCCAGGGTATCGCTCGCCGTACCGCCCACCAGGGCGTCCATGTTGTCGAAACCACCACTCAGGCTGGCTTCCGTCCCGGCAAAGCCATCCCGGCTGCCCAGCCCGCTCAAATTGATCCGGCGGTTGGTAGCCCACGAGCTGAAGTCGAGCGTGTCGCTGCCCACACCGCCTACCAGGTTTTCGATAGAAGCGAAGGCCAACGTCCCGCTGAGGTTGCCGGCGTTGCCCCCGGTCACGGTCCAGGTGTTATCGATATCGGCCCCGGCCAGGGTGTCACTCGCCGTACCGCCCACCAGGGCGTCCATGTTGTCGAAGCCACCACTCAGGCCGGCTTCCGTCCCGGCGAAGCCATCCTGGCTGCCCAGACCGCTCAAGCGGACCTGGCGAGCAGTGGACCAGGCACTGAAATCGAGCGTATCGCTACCCGTACCACCCACCAGGTTCCCGATGGAAGTGAAGAAGAAAGCCCCGCCGATGTTTCCGGCGTCTTCGCCGGTCACGTTCCAGATGGCGTCCACATTTTCACCCACCAGGGTATCCAATGCCATACCGCCGGCCACAATCTCGATGCCGGCAAAACCACCCATACCACTGGCCGTTCCCGCCTGGCGATTGATGGTCACCGGAGTGGTGTAAGCGCTATAGTTCAACGTGTCGCTGCCGCCGGAACCATCCACCCTGCCCAACAAACTCACGCCATCGGCAAAGATGAACTCATCTGCAAGGGCGCCACCGGTCAGGTTTTCGAAGGAAGTGAAGATGAAGGCGGCGTCAAGGTTCCCGGCATCGTCGCCGGTGATGTTCCAGGTGTTGGCCGTGTCGGCCCCCACCAGCGTGTCGTCCAGCGCCGTACCACTCAGCACGCTCTCCACACTGGCGAAGGCGCCCAGGCTGGTGGCCATGCCGCTTTGCAGGTTCACCACCACCGTGGTGGTGTAGGCGCTGTAATCCAGGCTATCGCTGCCCGCCCCGCCGTTTAGCGTACCGCTCAGGCTGCCGCCCGCCAGGACGAAG
>JAAZNB010000759.1 GCA_012798515.1 Chloroflexota bacterium | reverse complement strand
TCGAAATGGGGAGAGAGATAGATCCAATGCATAACACTGTTTTACCACAAATCTGCCCGTTGCTATGCGCAAGACTTTTACAAACTTGCAAGGTCGCTGCCCACCCCGCGCCATGCCGGGGAAACGCACAGTAGAACCCGTTCTCATAGGCTTTTACCCCGAGTCTCAAGCGCCCAGGGGTTCTCGAATGGGGGCGTAACTGATACAATTCAGCATCCGTTGGAAAATATGATGGGAGACAGGCATGGACTTTCTGAAAGGTCTATTTGCAAAGCCACCCTACCCTGCACAACATAAGCAAGAAGTGGAACGCGCCCTCCAGGATCTGATCCAGATCGGCAAGACAGAAGATTTCTTATCCGAACGCCCCGGCCAAAATTTCAACGCCCAGTGTCGCCACGTACAGGCGCGCCGCATCGGTATGCGCTTAAATGAAATTGGGGGCCTGCCCCTGATGGAATACATTCGCGACCAGGTCAGACGCAAGCTCGGGCAAGAGATTGGTTCTCATCTCGATTATGCCTGGAGCGATATCGGCAGCTGGATCCCGTAACCGGCGTCCATTCCACAATTTGAGGTCATTGCATGCCCAAAAGGTTCCCTTACTTTGAAGTTCTTCTGGTCATTCTTATTCTGGCCGCTCATCTGTACGTAGTGTTTGCCCCGGCCAACAGTGTAATGAGCTGGTACACCACCGACGACGCGTTCTATTACTTCAAGACCGCTCAAAACATCGCCGAAGGCAACGGGGTTACTTTCGACCAGATCGGCACGACCAATGGGTTCCATCCCCTGTGGATGCTGGTATGTATTCCCGTGTTTGCCCTGGCCAAGACCGACCTGATCTTGCCCCTGCGCATCATCGTCTTCGTCCTGGCCTTGCTGAACGCCGGCAGCGGCGTGCTGCTCTACCGTACCCTGCGCAAAGTCATCTCGGCCCCGGCCAGCGCCCTGGCGGCCCTGTTCTGGACCATGTATCCCGGTCTGCACGCCGTCACCACCCAGCTGGGCATGGAGTCCGGCATCAACGCCTTCTTCATCTTGCTGTTGTTGAACCTGACCATCCAGTACGAAATCGAACGCGCCATCCATGGCGACGACCTGCCGCGCCTGTTGATGTTGGGCGTGGTGGCCATCTTCACCGTGTTCAGCCGCCTGGACAACATCTTCCTGGTGGGCGTGCTGGGCATCTGGCTGGCCTTCCGCTCCCGGCGGGTGCGCTACTTCATTCTGGCCGATGGGCTGTTCATCCTGACCGGCGTGATCGGCAGTTACCTCTACCGCCTGGGCTGGGGGGTCAAATATTACCAGTACCTGCCCTCGGCCTTGTGGATGATCGGACTGGCCGTGGCGTTGAAACCCCTGGCTTTCTTCCTTTTCGGGCTGTACAGGGCGCCGCGCACCTATTCCTTCGCCCAGCTTTGCCTGCGGATCTTCGCCGCCGCCAGCCTGTCTTCGGTAATCATCACTGGGGCATTGCTGGCTTTCCACGCCCTGGGTTTGTTCGTCGGCCTGCCGCGCTCGGCTCTGCTGGTGGACTGGATCGTCACCCTGGCGCTGATGGGCGGCCTGCGCCTGGCGGTTTTCTTTGCCGACCGCAACCCGGCCGACCTGAACGTGCACTCGCACTGGCGCGATGACCTGAAACGCCTGGTGCGCAACGGGCTGGCCTTCTATGGCCCGGTGGTCGTGGCCATGTTGATCTACATGGCCTGGAACCTGTCCTATGCCGGTACGCCCACCCCGGTCAGCGG
>JAAZNB010000174.1 GCA_012798515.1 Chloroflexota bacterium | reverse complement strand
TGCCACCCTCGGATAAAACACCAAGGGCATCCCCCTCGGGTAAAACACCAAGGGCATTGCCCCCGGGAAGAACGCAATGACATGGATCATCTGCTTTTTCAGCCGGTCGGGCTTCCAAAGTGCCCCGTAGGGTGTAAGGTGCCCAATTTCTTTCAGCAGGTCGGGCTTCCATGCCCGACCGAACACGGCTGGCCAGGGATGCTGGCTCACCCGCGCCGCCTCAGGCATACCCCCACGGCGCCACTCCCCGGCCGCAGAGCGGCCCTTAAACGTCCCCGGGCAGATCCCAGGGACGAGAAAAGATCCGCTGGCGACCGTGAAAGTTGGCTTTCGCTTCCGGCGCGGGCCGGCCGGGCCGCCGGGGCGAGGAGAGCTCACAACACCTTCTAGGCGGCCTGGGATAACAGTTGTTCCAGCTCCGAAAGGTTAATCCCCGTGGGCAGCGGGTCCTGGCGCCAGTGTTTCTGGCAGCCGGCGCAGTCCAGCAGCAGCCCCTGGGCGCGCAGCCCCAGGCGCTCGGCGTCCCAGCCGGCGCTCCAGTTGCGCAGGGCGCAGGCCGCCCCGACCACGCCCAGCCCGCTGCCGGATTGGCCGGAGGACACGCACACCTGGGCGAGCTGGTCGTCGGGGATGCAGGTCACCGGAATGCCCTGCCGGGCGGCCAGGCGGGTGGCCTGGTACACGGCGCACCCGGGCGTACAGCCCGTGCAGCGCGCCCCCAGTGGGGTCTGTACGGCCTGGCACCCGGATGCGGGTTGGGCCCGCAGGCAGGGCGGCAGGATGACCAGGCGGCGGGGCGCCTCCCGGAACGCCTGGCGGTAGGCGCGGTTGAGTACCTCGGTGCCCAGCATGCCCAGGTGGTATTCCAGGCGCGCACGGGACACCAGGGCGGCGTCGTAGCGCCAGCGCAGGCGCGGGCCCAGCCGGCTGCGGTACGCCTCCACCTGGGTGGTGAACTGCCCCAGGGCGGCCAGGCTGCGGCCTTCGAATTCGTTTGCCAGGTCCAGTCCCAGGTCGAGCAGGCGCGCCGCCTGCGCCGCCGGGGCGGCCGCCAGGCGTGTCTGCCAGGTCTCCAGGCGGGCGGCCTGGGCATCTTCGCCGTGGGCGCGCAGCCAGCGGAGAACCGCCGGGACGCTGCTGGAGCCCGGCCGGGCGGCTTGCGCC
Organism: Chloroflexota bacterium; assembly: GCA_012798515.1. GTDB lineage: Bacteria > Chloroflexota > Anaerolineae > Anaerolineales > Anaerolineaceae > JAAZNB01. Next base: position 367 of record JAAZNB010000174.1, on the reverse strand, counting down.
GGGACGGGGCACCCGTTCCAGCCGGCCAGCCCGCCGCGCAGGCCCTTGAGGAACCTTTCGGCGCCCGGATAGCGCGCCTGGAGGCGGATCAGGGCTTGCAGCAGCCGGCTCAAAGCGGCCGGCAGGCGGGCAGCCTGGGTGGCGTGCTCACGCAGCAGCACCCCCAGGACCAGCAGCTCGAACAGGCGCTCGTCGAGCGAGCGCTGCGGGCCTTGCTCGGCGCCGTAGGCCTGCACAAAGGCCTGCACCGCGTCGCCGGCCAGCTGGCGGGCCCAGGCCGTCCACTGGTCGGCAAAGGCGGCAATCTGGCGGTAGTAGGCGCGGCTATCTGCGCCCTCGGGCGCCAGATGATAGGGCGTGGAAAGCG
>JAAZNB010000758.1 GCA_012798515.1 Chloroflexota bacterium | reverse complement strand
TGGCCAAAGCGCTCCTGGCGCAGGCCAGATCGGGTGAGGTGCAATCCATCCTGCGGAAATTCCCCGCCAGCCGCGAGTATGCCCAGGCAGAGCTGCTGCGGCCCTACACCGAAGCCCTGCACGCCTTCCAGGAAGGTGAATTACCCGATATCGACGAGCTGGACGCAGCTTACCACAACGCCATCCGCCTGGCCAGCCGGGGGAATTTCCCCGCCGCACTGGACGGCCTGCTGGATATCTTGCGCCAGAACCGGCGCTACCAGAACGGCGCCGCCCGCCAGGTAACCCTCAGCCTGCTGGAGGTTCTGGGCAGCGAGTCGCCCCTCTCACGGGAATACCGCTCGGAGCTGGCCTCGGTTTTGTTCTGACCCGCCGTTTGGCCGAGAGGGACACGGTTCGTCCCCCAATTCACTTCCAAAAAGAACGAAAACATCCCGGTGGATTGCACCGGGATGTTTTGATTCACACCGTCAGGGATTGCCTAGGCCTTCATGGCCTTCTTCAAATCTTCGATGGCGTCGATAGGGGACGGATCGGTCTCGTAAGCAATCGCCAGGTAGAACAGGGCATAATCGCCAAAATGCACTGCAGTCCACATCTGCTCCAGCGGGGTAGCGCCCTGAGCGTGGTACACGTCCGTATTGATGCCCTCTTCCATCAACTTCTGGCGGGTCAATTGGGAGCGCAGCTGGTTGCGAGGGTAGTCCGAGGCGCCGGTCAGGAACAGGACTATGGTCTTGGACAGTACTTCTTGCGGGTTGAAAATGCCCGCCAGGGTGGCGTGGTCGGCTTCGGGCAAGAATTCGAACTGCCCCCAGGCCTTGGCCAGCTCACTCACCTGGCCTTTCCAACGCCGGGCGATAGGCGCCAGGTAATCCGAACCCAGGATGGTGATCCAGCGGCCGACCAACTGTCCGGCCAGGCGCTTGGCAGGGTTCTGCGAAACGGTCACCTCGGGCAGCAGGCTGAGCTCCTGCTTGCGCATGGCCGCCGCAGCGGCTTCGATCTCGGCGCTGGGATCGGGAATGAGGCCCTGGCGATAAAGGATGGCCAGCACCATACTGAAGATGAACCCCAGCGCAGCCCGCGGGTATCCGTCGTGTTCGAATTTCCAGTAGGGCACACCGGCCGCTTTAGCCGCCTCGGCCAGCTTGCCGCCCCGGCTGATGGCCACGATCTGGCAGCCGTTCTGGCGCGCGTTTTCGAAAGAGGACAGCACCTCTTCGGTGTTCCCCGAATGGGACGAAGCAATCACCAGGGTCTGCGGGCCTTTGGCCCAGGCCGGCAGCACGTAATCGCGATGGACGTACACGGGCACCGGGCAGATTGCGCTGACGTAAGCAGCGACCAGGTCGGCGCCAATGGCAGACCCTCCCATGCCGGCAACGACGATTGCTTGAAGACCTTCCATCTTGGGCAGCGGAAGGCTCAATCCCAACTTCCAGGCCGCCACCAGCTGATCCGGCAAGCTGTGAATGTGAGCAAACATTCCTTCCCCGTCCAACTCTTTTATCTTTTTGAGATCGTCAAGATCCATTTGATGCTTTCCTCCCGCAAAATTAGATTTAAGGTAATGACCAGTGGAAAAATGAAAACTGGAATGTTTGAGTGTCCAAATCCATCTCCTGAAGCTGGATAACCCCGACGCTCCCCAGGCCGGATTGGTAACACAGGTAACTGTCTGGCGGCAACTCGCTCAGGTTTACCCGGTCGGTGCTCAGGTCGAGCGCGGCGCAATCACCCACACTCGGGACCTGCGTACCGAAGGCCCCCAGACGGGCGTCGTTGAGCGGAATCAGGTTGAATATGTTGGTCATATCCACGATGAGCTGGACATCCGCCTCACCGGCCTCTGTAAGGGTGCCCGAGTCCAGGTCCAGGCTCTCCCCCGAATTCAGCGAGCCCTGGCTGACGATGGGCTGCACCGCCTCAGGCGTATTGGTGGGGACAGGCAGTGCGGTGGGGGTGGCATCACCCAACACCTCGACCCTTACCCAGATTGGCGCCGTCCCGTTGGGACCAATCCCAAATACCTGCCCGTCCGGGCTCTGGAAGATCCAGTTACTCTGGTATTCGCCGGGCAGGCTGGGAGCGACCATGTCTACCGAGAGATCAATTTGTTCACCCGGCTGGACGGGACGGTGCAAATGCTGCAAAGGCATCCCGCCAAAACGGTCCCCCGAGAACCACACCAGGGCGTATTCTTCCGTCCACACGCAGCTTCCGGCATTGACCACCCGCCAGGTTTTGGTGAAGCTCTGCTGGGGTTTCATCGGCTCCCCATCCAGGATGGTCACGTCCAGCGGCGCCCCCGGGCGGACTACATTACAAGGGCCCGACGGAGTGGGGGTGTCGGTCACCAGCAAGGTCGCGACGGGAGCTAAATCCCCGGGCGTCCCGGTAAACACGACCAGCGTCTGTCCGGGCAGGGCTGTCGGCGCGGTGGTCATAGTCAACTCTTCGACCGGTCCCGGCGCAGGCAGCGTTGAGCCAGTCTGGGCCAGGTGATCTGCCGTTGCGGCCATATCTTCCGGTAAAGTACAGCCGGAAAGTAAAATTACCAGGGAAATCAATACAGAGCACTGATTTAGTTTTATCATAATCGATTCGTAATAATTGCCTTCATTCTACCCTAAATACACCCATCTACAGAAGGGTAATTTTGGCGCGCCCCAGGAAATCGCAGCTCCCGGCTGCTCCTGGAGGGTGTTATGAACACCCCTCGCTCTGCGGCCTGGGGGAGACCGGCCTGGCGTAGGTTGGCTAGGGCGATCCGGCACAGCACGCCCTTCTAGCGCAGCGCAGGCCACCCCCGCACCCCGGCCGGCCCGCGTCCGGAGCGAAAGCCAACTTTCACGCTCCCGGCTGGATCATCGGGGTATGCCGGAGACGATACGGGGCAGCCGGCATCCATTGCCGGCCGTGTTCGGTCGGGCCTACCCTGGCGGGCATAATAATGGAAGCCCGACCTGCTAAAAAATAGGCCGGTCAGGCATACCCCTTGCAGGGCACTTTGGAAGCTCGACCGGCTAAAAAAGCAGATGATCCATGTCATTGTGTTCTTCCCGAGGGCGATGCCCTTGGTGTTTTACCCGAGGGCTCGCAATCTCCACCCCGGGCCTGGTGGCGCAGTTATCGAGAGCGTGTAATGAACTTTGAGCCGAGGGGGGTAGACGCTCAACCTGGATCGAAAAGCGTCCCCGAGTGATGTCAGCGAGGATGGATGGGCTTGTATAGCCCCGTACCTGACCTGCCTGGCGTTTGCCATGCTTCAAATCCTGTGTTCACCGCATGGCTCATGTCCTTTAAGTTCATAACACCCTCTAGGCAACCGGCCCAGCTATCGACGCGCTATACCGCTGCGCCAGGAAACGCCGCTCAGAACGTGTTTTTCCCCGATCAATTTTGAACAATTTAACTCTTTTTAATATACAATTATGCCATCATGAACATAAAACGCGCCCTGCCCTGGTTTATCATCGGCACCATCTTGATCGTGATGGCATTATGCTTCTCGGTCTTTGCGTCTTTCAGCAGCCCCGGCGGGACGATGATCATCCCGGACAGCAGCAGCCCAGATTACAGCTCCGGTTGGGATTCTGGCAGCAGCAATTCGAGTGGCTGGGATTGGAGCGGCGGTGATTCCGGCAGTGATTCTGGCAGCGACTCGGGCAGTTGGGACTGGGGTGGCAGCGATTCCGGCAGTTGGGACTCCGGCGGCAGCGACTCAGGTAGCTGGGATTGGGGCGGCAGTGACTCAGGCAGTTGGGATTCGGGCGGTTGGGATTCCGGCGGCTCAGACAGCGGTTCGTGGTGAGGAACCTTCATGGCAGGTTGTCTATTTGCATTAGGTCTCTTGTTTTACCTGATCGGGGTCATCCAGCTCTTTGTCCCCCAACGCAGATCGGCTTCACAATCCCCGGTGGGCTTTAACCGCTCACCCCAGAGCCCTGCTCCGCCAACACCCATCCGGCCGGCGCCAGTTCCGCTCAAGTCCGGTCCCCAGGAGGTGAACAGCGTGAACGAACTCCAACAGCTTGGCTCCATCCAGGTCGGCCAGCGCATCAAAGTTCAGCATCCCGTGCAGGGTGAGCTTAGCCTGCACGTACTGGGACGGGTACGGTTTGCCGAGCTGTGGCAGCAAAACCGCTCGCCGCAAAGCCCCTGGGTACGCACCGGGAACCAGTTCGCCGGTTTCTGGCTGGAGACCAACGTCTTGCTTTTGAACTGGCAGACTCGTTTTTACTGCCTGGACGAAAAAGTCCCCCTGAATGACAACGACATCGCCCGGGATTTTGCTCCCCACGCCCGCAAATTCGCCCAGTCCGACCAGACTGCCGACGTATATTTCGCCTATCCCCCGGCCATGTGGCACATCGACGACATCGGCAAGTTCGAGATCCTCTCTGTGGAAGGAGAAGGCTTACCTGATCGGGCCGGCGCGGTAGGCCGCTTTATCCACGCCAGCGGCGACAACCACCGCGCCCTGGTCCTGGAGGACTACGAGGGCGGCAGCGGGCAAGACATGGTCTGGACCGGTTACGCCCTGGAAGCCGCGCACATCCAACCAGGATAAATCAAAACGAGGAAGAAGTGATGAAAACACCCAATCGCAGTAGTGTAGTCTTGATCTCGATCCTGGCAGTAGCTTTGCTGGTCGGCCAGGGGATCTCGTTCCTGCTCTCACCCGGCGCCTGGCTGGCTTTTATCCAGAGAGTGCCGGACATCCTTAGCATGATCGCCTTCTGGGGGCCCATCATTGCCATCATCGCCAGCCTCTGCGTGTGGGCCACGCTGCGGTTGCTCGGTTTTAATTCTCTGGAAGAGATCCGCAGCGAATCGGTCGAACAGAACAACCCAGCACCGGCCATCATCTTCGTGGGTACGCTGCTGGCCAGCATCCTGTTTCTGATGCTGGTCATCCGCCCTTGATCGAGCGAACCGGCCGGGGGAACCACAAACCGCACCTGTCTCCAGGTGCGGTTTTGAATCATTTACGGGTATTCAAAAGAAGAACGAGGGCTTCGCTGTAATCCCTCCCTTGGGTTCCGCCGGGGCGCCCGGGTTATACGTCTTTGGGCAGCAGGCGGACCAGATCCAGGAATTCCACCCATTCTTCGTGGAAAAAGTGCAGCGTGACGTTGTTCAATTCCAGGTGGTAGGTCGTCTCACCATCCGGTTCCTGGGCTTCCCAGGCCAGGTAATTATCGGTTTCAGCCAGAGTACGGGTTTTGGGTTCGGGAGGATTCATCGCCTTCTCCTTTCAAATTGTGCTAAAGATAGAGTACTGGTTCACTCAGGCCAGGGGAAAAGAGACAGTGTTTGGAATGCGCAGATGCCTGTTTCACGTTTCTTCCCGCGGAGCCTGTTTTTCTTTGACCCACTTCTTGAATTTCTTCCAGCGGTTGACGAACTGTTCCGGTGGCGTCTCCCTGTGCACCGGGGGCTGGTTATCCAGCCCTTTCCAGGGATCCAGGTCGAGCAGCTTGCGCAGGCTGTATTCCGTGAATAGCTTGGCCGTGGCCATCACCGGCGCGGCCAGGACGATGCCCACTACCCCGATGAAACTGGCCCCCACCAATGCAGCCACCAGGACGGCCGCCGGGTGCACCTGCAAAGCATTGGCCAGCAGGCGCGGGGTAACGAAATTATCGATGATACTGTCAGTGATCAAGGCCAGAGCGATCACCACGATGGCATAGACCAACGGCGACAGCCCAAAAATGGTGCTGCCCTGGAAATACGAGACCAGGCCATAGGTCGTCCAGGCAATCGCCGGGCCTACGTAAGGCACAAAGCGCGCCAGGGCAGCCATGAGCGCCAGGCCCAGGAAGAAACGTACGCCCAGGATGCCCAGGAGCATGGTGTAAATCACCAGCGTCATAGCGATGATGATGAACTGGCCCCGTAAGAAGGCATTCCAGATGCGGGCCAGCTCGAAGCGCAGGCGGTTGATATCCTCCTGGTGGCCGGGCACTTCGATCTCCAGGAAGCTCTTGGATAGCCCGCCCGACTCGGCCAGGATAAAATACGAGATCAGGAGGATAAATAGGAACCAACCAATCGTGGAAGCCGCACTGGAGGCGAACGTACCCAGCAGCGTCCCAGCTTGAGCGAAAATGGCCTGAATCGACCCCAACAGCTGGTTTGCCAGGCTGTTGAGCTCCAGGTTGCGTAGATTGTATTCAAACGGCCCGATGCGGAACACCTGGTTTTCCAGCTGGGACAAATAATCGGGCAGGTTGGCAAACTGGCGATCCAGAAAACGGATCAGGCTCTGGAACTGCTCCACCAGCGAGATGCCACCCCAGGTCAACAGCCCCAACAGGCTCAAGATCACCAGAAAATAGATCAGGATGACCGCCAGGCCCCAGGGCAGGTGCAGCCGTTTGTGCAGGGCCATGGCCAGGGGTTGGATCAGGAAAGCCAGGATAAAAGCCAGCAGTAGAGGCCCAATCAGGCTATGGAATTGGATCAATAGCCCGATGGCCACCGCCACGAACGTCAAGGCCACCACCAGTTTGGTAGTGTTGCCCCACTCAGGTGAATGTGAAGGCGTTTCGGGCGTCATGGCAGTCTTTCTTTCCCCATCTTATCCTGTAAAGCTTTCATCAATGACTTATTCTATTCATTGTTCAACCAGAAAGCAACGGTCGAACCTTAAATTAACCCCTCAACAGAAAAATGGAGATCGGGCAGTCGAGGGTGGTTATACTGCCCGAACCAGCTCCCAACCGGCTGGTAAAAAGGAGGACGCCCGGGAAACTGAAACTGCTCCTGGCGTCTGTCTACCAGGAGCAGTAAACGAGGCAAAAAATACAGGCCGTTACGGGCAGGCTTCAGGGCCAAAGAACCACCCGAACAGGGTACACCACAAGTTCAAAGAATCAATGGCAATAATGGCAACGACACAGATACACACCAGCAGTAACACAGCCCCCAGGATGAGCAGCCAGATGGGCGTCTTGCGCGGCTCTTCGACCACGTCCATGGGCGGGGTGGGCACCTGGCCGGCGTAAGAGGGTGGAGGCGGAGGATAGGGCGTGTTATACGCCGGAGGCGGGGGAGACGGAGGAGCCGGGGGCCGCACGGTGGCCGGCTGGTGAGAAGCGGCCGAGGCAACCGTCGCATCCGGGTCCATACGCTCGGCTTCGAACAACAGGCTTACGTGTTCACCAAGGATGATCAATTCACCCGGTCGCAAAATATGCGGGGACATAATGCGTTGGCCGTTGATGGCAGTTCCGTTCGTCGAACCCAGGTCTTCGATGACGTAGTTTGTGCCTTGTACGAAGATACGGGCGTGACGGCGAGAGATTTCAGCATCGTTTATAACAATATCATTTGTGAGGTCACGGCCAATAAAGGATTCACTTTTCTCCAGTGGAAATGCTTTCCCCGCCATTGGCCCTGAGTGGATCACCAGCTGGTACGTAGGTATCATGTCTCTCCTCCTCGGGATGAATGCAAATATAGTTTAATAGTTTACCAAGGTACTGTCAACTTATTCGATCACCACAAACATTACCGTGCAATTCTCGGGCCAACCTGGCAAATACACACCGCCCACGGCGATGATCGGGGCGGTGTGCTGAAAGTCTGGGTTTTCCGAATTGACCAGAGGGCAAAGAGATCTCCAGCCCGATGCGCAGGTATAGGCCGGTTTATGGTTGGTCGGCGTCCAGAATGAAACGCGCCACCAGCGATTGCAGCTCGGCCGCCATATTGGCCAGGGTTTGCGCTGAAGCGGATACCTCTTCCACCTGGGCGGACATTTCCTCGGTCGAGGCTGATACCTCTTCAATCATGGCCGAATTCTCTTCACTTACGGAGGCAATCGACTGGATCGAACCGCTCACCTCGTTGGAACCGGCCGCCATCTCTTCGGTGGCCGCCGTGTTTTCTTCTACCACGGCCGAAACGGATTCCATGGCGTGGATAAATTGGGCCGAAAGCTCGTTCATCTGCGTCGTCGCCTGCGAGATGCGCACCATCTGCCCGTTGACCTCTTCCACTGCGCCCAGGATCTGCTCCAGCGACTTGCCCGATTCTACGGCGCGGTGGACGCCTTCGTCCACTTCCTGGGTGCTCTCGTTCATGGCAGTGATAGCCTCGCTCACCGACGCCTGGATGGTGATCACCAGACGGGCGATCTCCTTGGTGGCCGTAGAGGAACGTTCTGCCAGCTTGCGGACTTCATCGGCCACCACGGCAAAACCTTTCCCGTGCTCACCCGCCCGGGCAGATTCGATGGCTGCGTTGAGCGCCAGGAGATTGGTCTGTGCGGCGATGTCCTCGATGGTTTCGACAATGCTCCCGAT
>JAAZNB010000173.1 GCA_012798515.1 Chloroflexota bacterium | reverse complement strand
GGCTAGAGCGATCCGGCAAAGCATGTTCCTCCGTGGCGGAGGAAGGCCACCCCGGCGCCCCTGGCCGGAAAGTGCCTGGAGCGAAAGCCAACTTTCATGGTCGCGAATGGATCATCGGGGTATGGCAGACGAGGTGCGGGTTAGCCGGCTCCCCTTGCCGGCCGTGTTCGGTCGGGCATACCCCTATCGGGGCACCTTGGCAGCCCGACCGGCTGAAAATGGTTCCACGCCGCGGCCGGAGCCGCCTCTAGAGCAGCAGCATAGCGTCGCCGAAGGAGAAGAAGCGGTATTCGCGCTGCACGGCCTCCTGGTATACCTCCAGGATGCGCTCGCGGCCCACAAAAGCGCTGACCAACATCAGCAGGGTGGAGCGCGGCAGGTGGAAGTTGGTCACCATGGCGTCCACCGCCCGGAAACGATACCCGGGCAGGATATACAACCCGGTCGTCCCGCTAAACGGCGCCACCGCCTGCCCGGCAGCCGCGGCCTGCGCGGCGCTCTCCAGGGTACGCACGCTGGTCGTGCCCACCGCCACCACCCGCCCGCCGGCGCGCCGGGTCGCGTTGACCTGTGCGGCCACCTCCGGCGTCAGCTCGCACCACTCGGTGTGGATGTGATGCTGCTGGGGATCGTCTTCTTTTACCGGCGCAAAGGTATCCAGCCCGACGTGCAGCGTCACCCGGGCCAAGCCCACCCCCTGCTCCTCCAGGCGCCCGATCAATTCGGGGGTGAAGTGCAGGCCGGCCGTCGGAGCGGCCGCCGAACCGGGCGTAGCCGCGTACACGGTCTGGTAGCGCTGTGGGTCTTGCAGTGGGGTGTGGATGTAAGGCGGCAGGGGCATCTGCCCGATGTGCTCCAGGTGAGACTCGACCGGCTCCTCGAAACGCACCAGGCGGCGCGAACCGTTCAACTCCCCGGTGACCTCGGCTTGCAGGCCGTCTTCCAGGCGCAAGCTGAGACCCGGCAAGACGCGCTTGCCCCCCACCAGCGCCTCCCAGGTGCATTCTGCGACTTTTTTCAACAAGAGGATCTCGACCTGCCCGCCGGTGGGCTTGTGGGCAAACACGCGAGCCGGGATGACCCGCGTCTCGTTGACCACCAGCAGGTCGCCCGGGCGCAGGTACTCGCCGATGTGCCAGAAAGTGGTGTGTTCCAGGCCGGCCTGGTCGCGGCGCAGCACCAGCAGGCGCGCCGCGTGACGCGGCTCGACCGGGGTCTGGGCAATGCGTTCCGGAGGCAGGTTGTAATCGAAATCAGAGGTTTTCAAGCTTCGAACAATCCCGGCTGCTGGTGATTGGCGTTGGTGTAGGGCACACCCAGGTGCTCGTAAGCCAGGCGGGTAGCCACCCGTCCCTGGGGAGTGCGGTCGACGAAACCAAGCTGCAGCAGGTACGGCTCGACCACGTCCATGATGGTGTCCGGTTCTTCACTGATCGAAGCCGCAATGGTACTCAGCCCCACCGGGCCGCCGTTGTATTTTTCGATGATGGTGTTCAGCACCCGCCGGTCGACCTCGTCCAGGCCCAACGCATCCACGTTGAGCAGGTCGAGCGCTTCCGTGGCCACCGTCCCGGTGATCACCCCACCGGCGCGCACCTGGGCGTAGTCGCGCACCCGGCGCAGCAGACGCAGCGCCACGCGCGGCGTCCCCCGTGCCCGGCGGGCCACTTCCTCCACGCCGCCGTCTTCCGACTCTACGCCCAACATCCCGGCCGCCCGCCGGACGATGTCCTTCATGGCTGCCAGGTCGTAATAATCCAGGCGGTAGACCACCCCAAAGCGAGCCCGCAGCGGGGCACTGACCAGCGCCAGGCGGGTGGTGGCCCCGATTACGGTAAAGCGCGGCAGCTTGAGGCGGATCGAACGAGCCGAAGGCCCCTTGCCGATGACGATGTCCAGGGCAAAGTCCTCCAGCGCCGGATAGAGCACTTCTTCCACGGCCCGCCCCAGGCGGTGGATCTCGTCAATGAACAGGATGTCGCCCTGGTGCAGGTTGGTCAGGATCGCCGCCAGGTCCCCGGCGCGTTCCACGGCCGGCCCGGCCGTGATCTTGATATTGACGTCCATCTCATTGGCCAGGACGTGCGCCAGGGTGGTCTTGCCCAGCCCGGGTGGGCCGTAGAACAAGACGTGATCGAGAGGCTCACCGCGTTTGCGCGCCGCGGCGATGAGGATGCTCAGGTTGTCCTTGACCTTGTCCTGTCCAATCAGGTGTTCCAGGCTGCGCGGGCGCAGGGCCTGGTCCAGGCGATCGTCCGGGCGGGATTCCGGACCCACGATGCGGTTGGGGCGGTCACTCATGGCCTCGATTATACCCCATTCCCACCCCCGGGGTGCGCCGATCCCCCCTCCGGCCGGGCAAACGTATCCAAACATTTTTTCTATAAAAGGGCTGTCACCGGCTGTAAACAGAGTGTGCATCTTTCCCCACACACGCCCAGGAAGCGCTATAATTCAGGCAACCTAACCCGGAGGAGAACATGAGCAACGTCCACATATCGACACACCCGCTGGTGGCCCACAAGTTGAGCCTGCTGCGGAATCAGAATACCGAACCGAAAAAATTTCGCGAGCTGGTGCGCGAGCTGGGCGGTTTGCTGGGTTATGAGGCCACGCTGAACCTGGCCGTGCGCCCGGTGCAGACACACACGCCGTTGGGCGTATCCAACGGCTTCGAGCTGGAAGAGAAGATCGGCCTCGTCCCTATCCTGCGCGCCGGGCTGGGCATGGTCGAAGGCGTCTGGGACCTGATGCCCTCGGCCGAGGTATGGCACATCGGCATCTATCGTGACGAAAAGACCCTCAAGCCGGTGGAATATTACAACAAGCTGCCCGTCGAGCCGACCGTCTCGGTGTGCCTGATCCTGGACCCCATGCTGGCCACGGGCGGCTCTGCCGTAGCGACCATCGACATCCTCAAACGCTGGGGGGTCAAGAAGATCAAGTTCGTCGGCCTGATCGGCGCCCCGGAGGGCATCGAGCGCATCCAGCGCGAGCACCCCGACGTTCCCATTTACCTGGCGGCAGTCGATGAGCGCCTCAACGACCACGCCTACATCATCCCGGGCCTGGGCGACGCGGGCGACCGCCAGTTCGGCACCGCCTGAGCGCGGCGGCCGTTCCTCGCTTAATGTCAAACCGTGCGGGCAATTCACCCGCACGGTTTGTTGGTTAAGTGTCTTTCCGGGTGACCGGTTTAATAATTCAGGGCCCGCGGCAGAGCCTTGGCCTGGCTGATCCAGTCCCCCACCTGGCTTTCGGTGGGCATCTTGCGTACCAGTTTCTTGGCTTCGTTGACCTCGCCCAGTTTGGCATACAGGTTATCCGCCCGGCGCTGGGCCAGTTCCGGCACCGTATCCACCCCGGCAGCTTCCAACAGGTCGGCGTATTCGCTGCCGATGCCCTTGATGCGTCCCAGGTCGGCCCGGTTGAGCCACTTGAGGATCAGCTTATCGCTGATGCCAGACTGCTCCGCCAGCCATTTTCGTCCCTCGGGCGTCGCGCCCTTCGCCAACATTTCTTCCTGGCTATCAATCCCAATCGCCTTTAACTTCTTGGCATACTCCTCGCCGATGCCCTCTACGTCAATTAAGCTTGTCATGGTACGGACCCTGTCCTTTCTGTTCGTGTGGTGAATACGATAAACGGGTAGGCCGGGCTTTCACGCACAAGCCTCCGGCCGTCAAATTCCCCTGCTCTGGAAAACCGGAATGATCCCGCGCAGCGTCAGGTGATGGTCCGGCTCATTCGCCCGGTACCGGATCGCTCTCACGCAGTGCCGTATCGACCCATTCGCCCCGCTGCACATCCATTTTACCCGATTGTTGTTGTGCTTTCCAATCCTTATCCCCCAATTTGACGCATGCTGCGCCCTCCCAACGCCGGGCGCAGGTCCAACTGGTGACCGGACGGTTTGAGGCGCGCGGCTTGCTCGAAGAGCGGCTCGAGCGGCTGGCCCGCCCGTAAAGCCGGCCGCAAGGGTACCTCCTGGTCGTTCAGCAGGCAAGGCCGCAGGTTACCGTCGGCGGTCAGGCGCAGACGGTTGCAAGAACCGCAGAAATGGTCGCCGATGGGCGAGATCAGCCCGATCACGCCCCGTCCGCCGGCAATGGTGTAACTGCGCGCCGGGCCACAGCCACATGTCGAAGCCACCGGCTGCGGGTCGAGCGGCGCCAGGCGCCGCAAGATCTCACCGGCCGGCACGTATGCCTGGCCGGACGCCGGGAACCCCTCTCCCCACGGGGCCTGGTTCTTGACCGGCATCAGCTCGATGAAACGCACCTGGCGCTTGTTCTCGAAGCTCAAAGCGGCCAGGTCGAGCAGCTCATCCAGGTTGACGCCGCGCAGCACCACCACGTTGAACTTCACCGGCGTGAGCCCGCAGGCCTCGGCCGCCTGCACGCCGCGCAGCACCTGGTCCAGCGATCCACCCCGGGTGATGCGGGCAAAACGCTCCGGCGATAACGAATCCAGGCTGACGTTGACCCGTTTGAGCCCCGCCTGGGCCAGCTCGGGCGCCATCTTCTCCAGCAGCAGGCCGTTGGTGGTCAGGCTGACCTCCTGGATGCCCGGGATCGCGGCCAGCATCTCTACCAGCGCCGGCAGCCCGGCGCGCACCAGTGGTTCGCCACCCGTCAGCCGTACACTGCGGATGCCCAGCCCGGCCGCGGCCCGCACGGCCGCGTAGATCTCTTCATAACGCAAGATGCCGGCGTGAGGCTGCCATTCGATCCCTTCGGGGGGCATGCAGTACACACAGCGCAGGTTACAACGGTCCGTGACCGATACCCGTAAATAGGTCACCGGCCGGCGATATCCATCTACCAGCATTTTCGTCCGTTCCTTCCTGGAAACAATCTCCCGCGGTGCGCCGATGGAATGGTCATGCGAGTTTCCATTATATCACCCCCGTGGGCGTAGGCTCGCCTGCCCACCGGCCGCAGAGCGGCCGCAAGAGGTGCATCCGCGGAGCGAATGCACCAGGAAGAAGAGCGGATGCACCAGGAAGAGGAGCGAATGCACCAGGAAGAGGAGCGAATGCACCAGGAAGAATTCCCCCGCCGGCCAAATTGCAAACCCAACCGGCTTTTGGTATCATGAGGCCTACCCGTGCGGGCTCCCTGCCCGCCGGAAAGGAGTACTATGCTGCCTGAACTTTCCCAGAACGAAATTTCACGCTATTCCCGGCACCTGATGATCCCGGAAGTTGGGCTGGAGGGGCAGCGGAAACTGAAGGACGCCTCCGTACTGGTGGTCGGCACCGGCGGTCTGGGCTCCCCGATCGCCCTCTACCTGGCCGCCGCCGGCGTGGGGCGCATCGGGCTGGTCGATTACGACAGCGTCGACTTCTCCAATTTGCAGCGCCAGGTCATCCACGGCACCGCCAACCTGGGCGAGCCCAAGGTGGAATCGGCGCGGCGCCGCCTGCTGGATCTCAACCCCAACATCCGCGTCGACGCCTACACGAACCTACTCAACGCCAAAAACGCCATGCGGATCGCCGCCGGTTACGACATCCTGGTCGATGGCAGCGACAATTTCCCCACCCGTTACCTGCTCAACGATCTGGCCGTGTTGACCGACAGACCCTTCGTCTACGGTTCGATCTTCCGCTTCGAGGGCCAGGTGAGCGTCTTCGACCACCGCCAGGGACCTTGCTACCGCTGCCTGTTCCCTGAGCCGCCCCCGCCCGGGCTGGTGCCCTCCTGCGCCGAAGGCGGGGTGTTCGGCGTGCTGCCCGGCACCATCGGTACCCTCCAGGCTACCGAAGTGCTCAAGATCATCCTGGGCGCCGGCAACAGCCTGGCCGGCAGCCTGTTGGTCTACGATGCCCTGGAGATGAGCTTCCAGACCCTGCACCTGCGCAAGAACCCGCGCTGCAAAGTGTGCGGCCCGGATGCAGAGATCACCCAGCTGATCGACTACGAGGCTTACTGCGGTGCGCCGGTCGACGACCGCCAGGCCGGCTCGGCCGGCGAGGGTTACGACATCGAGCCGCTGGAAGTGCAGGCCCGCCTGGAGCGCGGCGAGCCCCTTCACCTGATCGACGTGCGCGAGCCGGTCGAACAGCAGGTCTCCCGCCTGGACGGCGCTACGCTCATCCCCCTGGGAGAGCTGGCCACCCGCCTGGGAGAATTGGACCCCGGCCAACCCGTGGTGCTCTTCTGCCGTGACGGCCACCGTTCGGTGCGCGCCCTGCAAATCTTGCTGGGCGCCGGTTTCGAGCAGGTCATGAACCTGCGCGGCGGCCTCAACCGCTGGGCCGAGCAGGTCGACCCGCGGCTTTACCAGTATTGAACCCCCTCCCCAGAAAGATTGGAATCCCCCGGGTGTTTCGCCACGGGGGATTCCGTATTCCCTGCCACCGGACAGGGATCCGGATAGCAAACGAAGATGAAGGCCGGTTCAGGCTTTAACGCCGGCGCGCTCCTCCAGCAGCTGGATTACGGCATCGACAAAGGGGTTGCTGGCCCGGGCCATGGTCTGGAGGCGTGAAGCCGCCTGGGTAGCAGATTCGGCATCCGTTGCGCCCTGGCTTCCATTGCCGGCAAACCCGCCGCCGCCAAAGTCACCGCCACCGCCGCCGGGGAAACCACCCCCGCCGCCCGCGGGCATGCCCCCGCCCCCGCCGGCCGGCATTCCGCCGCCACCCCCGCCGCCGGCCGGCATTCCGCCGCCCTCACCGCCAGGGGCGAAGCCCTCAGCCGGGAATCCACCGTTGCTGCTGCCGGTGGTGTCCCCTGTGCTGCCGGCGGTATTGCGGCCCATCTGCACGCCGAACTCTTGCATCAGGCTCTGCAAATCCGCCTGCTGCACGTCCATGGCCGCGATGGCCTGCACCTGGTCAGCCGTCAGGCCTTCACGAATCTGGTCAAACAAGGCGTTGAATTCCGCATCCGTTACGGTATCGCTGCTGGCCAGGCTCTTGACCGCCTTCCACAAGGGCAGCAGCGCCTGGGCTTCTTCGGCTGTGATAGCCTGGTCGCTGTCCTCCAGTTTGAGGATGCCCACAGCCAGCTGGATGCTGTCCGAGATCTCGGTCGTCTGGCCCTCTTCCCCGGGCACGCCGGTGCGGCTCGAGGCGCTGCCGGACCCCAGGATCGCCGGGAGGCCCTGGCCAGAACAGGCGGCCAGCAGTGTGGTTACGATCAATAAACTCATCAACTGAAAAATACTTTTTTTCATTTTTCCTCTCGAGTGGAGAATTGCCCTACAGAAACGCACTCAGTCATGGCGCAGCGCATCGATCGGGTCGAGTTGCGCGGCTTTTTGCGCCGGCACGTAGCCGAAGAAAATGCCTACCAGCGCCGCCGAGGTGAAGGACAGGATGATGGAGTAAGGCAGGATCACCGTGCGCATATCGCCCAGCTGGCCGAACAGGTACGAGCCACCCACCCCGCACAACACCCCCAGCATGCCACCCAACAGGCTCAACATGAGCGCCTCCGATAGGAACTGGACCTGGATGTCGTAAGGCGTGGCGCCCACGGCCTGGCGCAGGCCGATCTCGCGGGTGCGCTCGGTGACGCTGACCAACATGATGTTCATAATGCCGATGCCGCCCACGATCAGGGACACGCCGGCCACCCACCCCAACAGGGTGCGGAAGGAAGCCGTCGTGGAAGCCTGGGTATCGATGATGTCTTGCTGGGTCTCCACGGTGAAATCCGCCGAGTCCAGGCTGACGTCGTGCCGCTTGGCCAGCAGCAGGCTGATTTGCAGGATGACATTGTCCATATCGGCATCCTCGTCCACGGCCACGTAAATCACCCGCACCGAATCGCCCATGATCCGGGCAAACATGGAGGGGGTGAACTTCTTGAACACCAGCGAAATTGGCATGTAGATCTGTTCATCGAAGTTGGTCCCCGAGACCAGGCCTTTCTCGGCCATCACGCCTACCACGGTCAGCTTGACCGTTCCAACGTTGATGATCTGCCCGATCGGATCGGCGTCGCCGAACAGCTCTTCGGCTACCGAAGAGCCCAACACCACCACTTTAGAGGCCCGGTCTTGCTCGGTCTCGTTGATGAAGCGCCCCGTGGCCACGTCGATATCCCTCACCGAGGTGTAGTCCGGCGTGGTGCCGACCAGGGTGATGTCGTCCAGGGTAACGTTCTCGTATTTCACCGTCTCGGTGGTCGACTGCTCCACCGAGACGCCGTCGATGCCGGAGATCGAGTCCCGCACGGCCAGCACGTCGTCGTAGACCAGGCCGGCCTGGTTGCCGCCCGACTGGCCCGGGCCGCCCCGGGTCATGGCCGAACGGATGTAGATCAGGTTCGAGCCCAGGCCGGTGATGGCGTCGGAGATCTCGGCCTCCGTCCCGGCGCTGATGGCCATCATCACGATCACGGCGGCCACACCGATAATGACGCCCAACATGGTCAGCAGCGAACGCGACTTGTTGGAAAGCAGGCTCTTCCATGCCATGTGGATTACTTCGGATAGACTCATGACTCCGTCCCTGCACTTTCTTGAATAGCCAGGCGCAGTTTTTGTCTCAACTCTTCGCCTAATTTACCGTTTTGCTTGTCGGTTTCCAGCTTGCCGTCGCGGATCGAGATGATCCGGCCGGTGTACTGGGCGATGTCCGGCTCGTGGGTTACCATCACAATGGTGCGGCCCCGCTCGTGCAGCCCGTGCAACAGGGCCATGATCTCGTAGCTGGAGCGAGAATCCAGGTTCCCGGTCGGCTCATCGGCCAGGATCAGCACCGGGTCGTTGATCAGCGCCCGGGCGATGGCCACCCGCTGCTGCTGGCCACCGGACAGCGCTTTGGGCAGGTGGTGGGCCCGGTTGGCCAGGCCGACTACATCCAGGGCCGCCAGGGCCTTATCCCGGCGCTCGCCCACGGGCACCGGTGGGTCCCGCTGGTAGATGATGGGCAGCATGACGTTCTCCGCTGCGTCCAGGCGGGGTAGCAGGTTATAGGATTGGAAGACGAAGCCCAGCTTGCGGTTGCGGATGTGGGCCAGCTGGACGCGGCTGAGGTTGCTCACGTCTTCGCCATCCAGGATGTAACTGCCCTCGGTGGGCCGGTCCAGGCAGGCCAGGATATTCATCAGGGTGCTCTTCCCGGAGCCGCTCGGCCCCATGATGGCCACGAACTCACCCTGGTTGATCTTGAGACTGACCCCATCCAGCGCGGCGACCTGAACGTCGCCCGTGCCGTAGATTTTCTTCAGATCGATGATTTCGATAATCGCTGTCGCGCTCATCCGTTTACCTCCGTTTGACCGGTCGTCACCACGTCCCCCATCTCGAGCCCGGATTGGATCTCCACGTACGTCAGGTCCATCAAGCCCACCTCGACCGTGCGCAGCCGGGGCTGCCCATTCTCCAGCACGAAGACGCCGTAGGTCCCGTCGCCCAGGTCGTGGATGGCTTCCACCGGAACGACCAGCACGTTTTCCGCCTTGCCGCCGATGATCTCCACTGCCGCGCTCAGGCCCTTGGGCAGGGTCAACAGCTCCTGCGCCGGGGTCAGCTCGATGCGCACCAGCCCTTGCAGCACCGAAGCGCCCATCGAGGTTTCCAGGGTGGGATCCACCTGCACGACCGTGCCGGTAAAGGTCTCATCGGGCAGGGCGTCGAAGACGACTTCGGCTTCGTAGCCTACCTGAACCATATCCAGGTCGGTCTCGTCCACGTAAAATTCCACCTGCGGGTGAGCCATGTCGGCCACGGTGATGAAAGTGCCCGCCTCGACCTCGTCGCCGGCCTCGCCCTCGATCGACAGCACCGTGCCGTCGTAGGGGGCCACCAGCTTGGCGCCGGCCAGGTTCTTTTGCGCCTGTTCCAGGGCCAGCTTGGCGTTCTCCACGTCGATTTCGGCCTGGGTCATCTCGGTCTCGTCGATACCATTATTGGCCTGCAACTCTTCCAGCTTGGCCTGGGCCTCGTTCAGCGCCGCCTGGGTGGTGACCAGCTCGGCCTGCGAGGAAGAGATTTCGTATTCGGTAAAGCCAGCGCAGTAGGTGTACGTGGCGTACGCCTGGTCACGCGCCTGGATGAGGGGCTTGATCTCGTTCAAATAGATGTCCGAGCTGTAATCGATCTGCCCGTAGCCGTCCACCTTTTCCTGCGCCTGCATGTAATTTTCGTAATAGGCCTCGGTGGTGTCATCGTCACAGCGCTGCAAGCCTTCCCATTTGAGCGCAGACTTGGCATCGTTGTAAGCCTCTTTGGCATCGGCCACGGCCAGCTGCGCTTCGGCAATGGCCGCGCTGGTGTTGCCTTCCAGGTCATCCAGCGCCTTCTGGGCCGTGGTCAGGTTCACCTGGGCCTCCTGGAGCGCGACCTGGAGCGAAGTCTGGTCCAGCAATTCGGCCAGCACGTCGCCTTCTTGAACTTTATCGCCCACGACCACGTTCAGCGTCCCCACCACGCCGTCGGTAGAGAAGGCCAGGTTGGTCTCTTTCCCCGCGATCAAGGTGCCTGTTCCTGAAGCGGACAGGATGATGCTGCTGTTGCGCACCGGGCTGGTGTTGTAGCCCAGATCATCTCCCTGGCTGGCCGAGGCCGTTTTTTGGCCCAGGAAGAACCAGGATAACCCTCCCCCCACGGCGAGGACCACAACCGCCGCGATGGTCCATTTTTTCCAATTCTGCATTGCTTTCTGTACGATAATCGGTTTCACGATTCCTCCCAAACGCTGTTGATAAGAGCGAAATCCGGTCCTCATGAGAGGGAGCCGCTGTTTTCTATCCCGGAGACGATCACCCGTTCACCTTCTTCCAGGCCTTCCTGGATTTCGGTGTACGTGACGGTCTGTACGCCAATGACCACCTCACGCCGTTCCTGTGCGCCTTGATCGTTGAGCACATACAGGTAATAACTGCCATCGTCGGCCTGCTGCAAGGCCTCTGTGGGCACGATCAAGACGTTGCTGGCCTGGCTGCAGGTGATCTCCACCGCCGCCCCCAGGCCGATAGGCAGGCTGGTATCCGCCACCGTCGAACCGCTTTGCAGCTTGATCACCCCTCTGGCGGCTGTGTATCCAAAGCCGGTATCCAACGCCGGCGACAGCTCGGTGACCGTGCCCACATAGGCCGTGTCTGGGAAAGCATCGAAATTGACCGTGGCGTCACAACCCAGCGCCACGCTGGGCACGTCGGTCTCGTCGATGGCAAACTGGATGGCCGGTTCGTCCAGGTTCACCAGGGTCATAAAGGTATCCGTGCCGGCCGTATCGCCCTGCGCCCCGCCCACGTAAGTCACCACGCCATCCATAGGCGCTACAATCTGTAGACCGTCCAGATCGTTCTGGATCAGTTCCAGCTGCAGCCGGGCGTTTTCCACCCGGGCCTCGGCCAGGTCGATCTCTTCCGGGTATACACCACCGGCGGCCTTGCGATCATCGTATGCCTTCTGCGCCTGGTTTACCTCGGCTTGCGCCAGGGCCAGGTTGGCCTGCGAGCTTTCGATCTCTTCATCGGTATAGGCTTCACAATACTTCCAATTGGTGTAAGCCTTGTCGCGCTCCTGGCGCAGTGGCGTCAATCTGGAAATCAGGTAATCCAGTCCATACCCCGAGCCTCCATCCAGGTACTGTTCCCAGTCGTTCACTTCCAGCTCGGCGGACAGATACTGGTAATAATATTCTTCGGTATCCTGCTGGCTGCAGCGACCCACACCTTTCTGGCGTAATTCCTTCAACGCCTCCTGGTAACTGGATTGGGCTGCGGCCAACGCTTCTTGCGCCTCGGCCAGCACCTGGTCGCTGTTCTGGAGCAGCTTCTCCAGTTCCTCCTGGGCAGATTGCAGTTCCAGCTGCTGGGTCATCAGGTCGATATTCAACTGTTCGGCGCCATCGATCTCCGCCAGTACGTCGCCGCTCTTCACCCGGTCGCCCAGCTGGACGTTGAGGATCGTGACCTCACCCGAGACCGGGAAGGACAGATCGACCGCTTCCAGGGCTACCAGCTGGCCGGTCCCGTCGATGGCAACGTTCATGTCGCCGCGGCGTACCATGGTGGTCTGCACCTGGGCCTGCCCATCCTGGCCGGCATTGGCCGCCGCCCGGCTGAGCCAGAAGTAGATCGATGCACCTGCAATCGCCAGCAGCACCAATGCGCCTGACCCAAGCCAGATCCAGCGGTTCCGATGGATTCTTGCTTTCATCGTTCACCTCTTCTCTTTCTTGAGCCCATCCTATTTGGTCTCCACCAGGCCGGTAGATACCCGTTCGCCGGCGCTCAGGCCCTCTTTGATCTCGGCGTAAGTCGTGTCGTCGATGCCCACCTGCACCGTGCGCAGGCGCAGATTACCATCCGAGCCGAGCACAAAGACGGCGTATTCGTTTTCGTCCAGCTTGCGCAGCGCTTCGTCCGGCACCAGCAGCACGTTTTCGGCTTTCTGGCTGATGACGTCCACCGAGGCGCTCATCCCCAGCATGAGCGGCTGCCCGTTGAGGGCCTGGATCGAGTCGATTTCGACCAGGCCGGTCACCAGGCTGTAAGCTGAGCTGGTGGAGATGCTGGGATCGACCTGGATGACTTTCCCGCTAAAGGTCAGGTCCGGGTAAGCGTCGAAAATGATCTCGGTCTCGTAGCCGGTCTTGAACAAGGCAATGTCGGCTTCGTCCACCGAAACTTCCAGGTAGGGGTTCTGCATATCTGCGATGGTGATGTAGGCGGAAGTGTCCACCATCTCGCCCTCGCCGGCCGTGATCGAGATCACCGTGCCATCGATGGGCGCCACCAGGGTAGCGCCTTCCAGATCTTTCTTGGCCAGTTCCAGGTCGGCGCTGGCCTTCTCGACGTTGGCTTCCGCCAGCGCCTGCTGGTCCACGTCCAGGCCGGAATCCTGTTTCAAATCATCGTAGCTCTGCTCGGCTTTTTTGAGCGTGGCCTGGGCCAGCTCGTAGTTGGCAGTGATTTCCGCTTTTTCGTCGCCGGTGTAAGCCTCGCAATAGCTGTAATTAGCCTGGGCCGTATCGTAATCGTTCTTGGCCTCGATCCAGGCGTCGGACCCCTGCACGTTGATCAGCTTGGCCAGGGTTTCCTTGGCGCGCTCGAGCTGCTGGGCGTACTTGGTATTGACGTCCTGGCTGCAGCGTGAGTAATCCAGACGCTGGTACTCCTCCTGCGCATCGGCCAGGCTTTGCTTGGCCGCCACCCAGTCGACGTACGCTTGCGCCAGGGCCACTTCGGACCCGGAATACAGGTCTTGCAGCGTTTGCTGCGCTTCCAGCAAGGTCACTTCGGCCTGGGCCACGTTGGCTTGCAGCGTGGTGGTATTGCCCATCTTGGCCAGGACGTCACCCTTGCTGACCAGGTCGCCTACGGCCACGTCCAGCTCAGACACCGTTCCGGCAGTGGAAAAACTGAGATCCACGCTGTTGGCTGAGGTCAACGTGCCGGTTCCGGAGGCCACGATGGAGATATCTCCCTGGCGAACGACCGTCGTATGGATCTGTGTTTCGCTTCCATCGGATGCTTTGGCAACCATCGCCGGCCGCACAGCAAAGTACCACACGGCCCCGCCCGCCATGACCACAACCGCTACCGCTAATACCAGCTTACCCCGGCCTAAAGCGGAGATTTTCTCTTTGAGTCTTTGAGGTTTAATGAATCCCATTCCCTCCTCCACGACCACCTTTCTTGTAGAGTACCAGTCCGTCTACAGACATGATTCCGAAACGTAATATTCAAGGCCTATCTTACCGGCCAGTGGTTAAGATTTGATTTAGGCCAGATAAATATTTCCAATAGGGTCCCCCCGCAAGGGTAAAGTGCCCCGTTAGGGATAAAGTGCCCCGTTAGGGGCGGACCCGACCGTCCGTCGTCAGTATAGGTTCGATGACAGGCGGGGCTTATCCAGCCGCCACATGCCGGCAAAATGGACCGTCTCCATCCAACAGGGCAATTGCATCAAAACACTTGTTCTATGAGATTTGCTATCACCCACCCCTAAATCCCCGCCCTCAAGGGCGGGGACTTTAAAAAGAGTGCGAGATGGCTGTATCTGGCAATTTAGATGCGTTTACCCTGCTCCATCCAACCCAATTGCTTGATCCGAGAGGAGATAGGGGATACACTTGTACCTGTCTACCGGCAAACGGCGCCGGCGGTCGTGCCACGCAATGGGGTAATTACCGCAGGCG
>JAAZNB010000172.1 GCA_012798515.1 Chloroflexota bacterium | reverse complement strand
CCCCGATGATCCATTCGCGACCATGAAAGTTGGCTTTCGCTCCAGGCACTTTCCGGCCAGGGGCGCCGGGGTGGCCTTCCTCCGCCACGGAGGAACATGCTTTGCCGGATCGCTCTAGCCAACCTACGCAGGGTTGGTCTTCCCCAGGCCGCAGAGCGGCCGCATGGCGGCGCAGCGCGGAGCGCTTGCGCCAGGGGAGCCGGGATATGCCGGTGATGCTATGCCTGCGGGCGGTGTTGGACGACTTCGAAAACGGTGTGGGTGGGTTGGGCATGGGCTTCCTGGAAGATGAGCACGCCGCGCGGTGTCCCCCCGGCTTCTTTCGAGCGCTGGATTTGCTGCAGGGAAGGCATGCCACTCCATACGGTCAGGATCTGCCACAGGTCCTCGTCCTCGATGGAATGGATCAGAAAAGATTGCTCCATCCCGGGTGGGGTTTGCTGCGAGCTGCGCAGGTAGGCCTGCTCTAACAGTGGCCAGTTCTCTCTGGCTACGTGGGCTTCTAGAATTGTGATCATCATGGGCGTGTCCTCCATACAATTAATTCGGTTCAATTCCGTTCGTTGATATAGTATATCTAAATACGCCAAATATACTTTGCGGAATATGGGGGAGTCCGTTCTGCCTGCCATGGAGCTTTCATCCATTGTGAACGGTCGGGCGTGGAAGCCCGACCTGCTGAAAAAAGGATGGTCGGCCGTACCCCTATCGGGGCATGGTATACCCCCACCGGGGCACCTTGGAAGCCCGACCTGCTGAAATAAATTACCTTTGCGAGGTGTGACACCTTGCCGGGTGGACCCGTTCTGCCTGCCGGGGGGCATTCATCCATTGTGAACGGTCGGGCGTGGAAGCCCGACCTGCTGAAAGAAAGGGCGTTCTGCGGCCTGGGGGAAACCGACCGTGCGTAGGTTGGCTAGAGCGATCCGGCAAAGCATGTTCCTCCGTCGCAGAGGAAGGCTGCCCCGGCGCCCTGGCCGGAAAGTGCCTGGAGCGAAAGCCAACTTTCATGGTGGCGAGCGGATCATCGGGGTATGGCAGAGGTGGGGCGGGTAAGCCAACGTCCTTTGCCGGCCGTGTTCGGTCGGGCGCACCCCTATCGGGACACCTTACCCTATCGGGCATAATAATGGAAGCCCGGCCTGCTGTTAAAGGGTGTGGCAGCGGGTTGACAGGTTGGCCTGGCTTCGCTACAATCTAGTGGACTTACCGGCCGGTCGGTAAGTTGGGCGCCGGCCGGTAGGGAAAACGAATGGTAGCATAGAGGTAGTGCAGTGACACAAGAGAAAATGGAAAATCAAAAACGCAACCGGGTCCTGGCTTTATTGTTTGCCGGTGTACTGATGGGGGCCCTGGACATTGCTATCGTGGGGCCGGCCCTGCCGGCCATTCGCCAGCAGTTTGGCGTAGACGCCCGCCGGCTGGCGTGGATCTTCAGCGCGTACGTGCTGTTCAACCTGGTGGGCACGCCGCTGATGGCCAAATTATCCGACCTGTACGGACGGCGGTGGATCTACGTCCTGGACGTGGGCCTGTTCGCCGGCGGGTCCTTGCTGGTGGCCACGGCGCCATCCTTCGAGATGGTGTTGGTGGGACGCGCCGTGCAGGGTTTTGGGTCGAGCGGGATCTTCCCGGTGGCTTCGGCCGTGATCGGCGACACTTTTCCACCGGAGAAGCGCGGCAGCGCCCTGGGGATCATCGGCGCCGTGTTTGGCCTGGCCTTCCTGGTGGGGCCGCTGCTGGGTGGGCTGCTGCTGCCGCTCGGCTGGCAGTGGTTGTTCCTGATCAACCTGCCGGTGGCCGTGGCGGTGATCGTCTTCAGCCTGGGGCTGCTGCCGGCCGGGCCGCGCCGTTCGAGCGGGCGTTTCGACGTGCCCGGGATGCTGATCCTGGCCGTCCTGCTGGCGGCGCTGGCCTTGGGCGTTAACCGCATCGATACGCAAAATTTCCTGGGCAGCCTGGCCAGCCCCCAGGTGTGGCCGTTCTGGCTGGCTTTCTTGTTTTTGCTGCCCGCCCTGGTGTTTGTGGAGCGGCGGGCGGAGCAGCCCATCCTGAACCCCGGCCTGTTTCAAAGCCGCCAGCTGCGCCTGACGTATGGCCTGGCGACCGGGGCCGGTTTTAGCGAGGCCGGGCTGGTGTTTGTCCCCCTGCTGGCCGTAGCCGCCCTGGGCGTGCCGGAAGCCTCGGCCAGCTTCATGCTGGTGCCCCTGGTCCTGACGGTGGCTGCCGGAGCGCCGCTGGCCGGGAAGATGCTGGACCGGATGGGCTCGCGGGTGGTCATTTTGAGCGGAACGGCGGTGATGACTGCCGGGGTCTTTCTGCTCAGCCGCTTCGCCAGCAGCCTGCCCCTGTTCATGCTTTCGGGGGCCCTGGTGGGGCTGGGATTATCGGCGCTGTTGGGCGCCCCGCTGCGTTACATCATGTTGAACGAAGCCGGCGCCGGCGAGCGCTCGGTGGCGCAGAGCATCATCAACGTATTCACCAGCGCCGGGCAGCTGGTGGGTGGGGCCCTGATCGGGGCGGTGGCCGACTCGCGGGGTGGGGATTACGCCGCCGCCTTCCTGGTCATCGCCGGGGTGGGGGTCCTGCTGGTGGCGCTGGCCACGCAGCTCAAGGGGCGCCGCGCCGAACAGGCCCCGGCCGGGACGGCGCCGGGGAATTGGACACGAGGAGACGTGCATGGACGAAATGTCTGATATGCGCCACCGCATCCTGTCCGAGGCCGCGCGCCTGTTCGTGGCGCAAGGGTACCGGGGACTGTCGATGCGCGAAATCGCCGCTGCCTGCGGCTTATCCAAGGCCGGGTTGTATTACCACTTCCGAGACAAGGAAGAACTATTGATGGCTGTGCTGATCGACAACCTGGAGCAGATGGACCGGCTGATCGCCGCCTGCCGCCGCGCAGGCGGCAGCACGCGCCAGGTCATCACCCGGATCGTGCGGCGCATCTTCCAGATGCCCCAGGAACAGCGGGCCATGATCCAGACCGCGACCCAGGAGATGCCCCATTTCAGCCTTGCCTCCCGGCAGACTTTTGCCCGGGTGTACCAGGAGAAGTTCACCGGCCAGCTGGCGGCGGTCCTGGAGGCAGGGACGGCGCAGGGAGAGCTGCGCCCCATGGACGCCCGGCAGGGCGCCTGGATCCTGTTGGGCATGATGTACCCGTTCTTCTCTCCCCGCGGGGCAGATGAGGCGCAGGCCACACAGGGAGCCGTCGATCTGCTGCTAGAGTTGTTCTTCAACGGCGCAGCCGGCCAGGCGGCGCGTACACCCAAGCAGGATGGCACGATTTGAGCAAACCAGAGCAAGCCTGGGACGCATTGAATAGCGAGCTGGTGGCCTGCCGGCGATGCCCGCGCCTGGCCGCCTGGCGCGAAGAGGTAGCCCGCACCCGGCGGAGGGCTTACCGGGATTGGGACTATTGGGGCCGCCCGGTGCCGGGGTTCGGTGACCCGGCGGCGCGGCTGCTGGTAGTGGGCCTGGCGCCGGGGGCGCACGGTTCGAACCGCACCGGGCGCATGTTTACCGGGGACGCCTCGGGGGATTTCCTCTACCCGGCCCTGTACCGCAGCGGCTTTGCCAGCCAGCCGGAATCTACCCGGCGCCAGGACGGGCTGGCGCTGCACGACGTGTTCATCACGGCCGTGGCGCGCTGTGTGCCGCCGGACAACAAACCCACGCCGCAGGAGGTGGCTAACTGCCGGCCGTACCTGCTGGCGGAGATGGATTTACTGGAGCAGGTGCAGGGGGTAGTGGCGCTGGGCAAGATCGCCTTCGACAACCTGGTTTCGATCTATCGCCAGTGGGGCTGGACGGCGGCGCCGGCCAGGTTCGGGCACGGGGTGGAGGTGGATTGGGGTCCCGGGCGGCCCTGGCTGTTGGCTTCGTACCACCCCAGCCGGCAGAATACACAGACCGGGAGGCTGACCGTCGAGATGTTCGACCGCATCTGGCAGCGGGCGCGCCAGCTGTTGGCGGAGTGAGAGGGTAGTAGGGGAATAAAAAAAGGCCGCCTGAATTGTTCAGGCGGCCCGGGCGTTCAGAAGTGATTTAGCCTTTGTAGTGGCGCAGGGCGCTCCAGCCGGCGTATTGGGCGGCGTCGCCCAGCTCGGCCTCGATGCGCAGCAGCTGGTTGTACTTGGCCACACGGTCCGAGCGGGCCGGGGCGCCGGTCTTGATCTGGCCGGTGTTGAGGGCCACTGCCAGGTCGGCGATGGTGGCGTCTTCGGTCTCACCGGAACGGTGGGAGGTAACCGTACGCCAGCCGGCCCGGTGGCAGGTCTCCACGGCCTCGATCGTCTCGGTCAGGGAGCCGATCTGGTTCACTTTGACCAGCAGGGCGTTGCAGGCGTTCTCGCGGATACCGCGGCGCACACGCTCGGGATTAGTCACCAGCAGGTCGTCGCCCACGATTTGCAGGCGGTCGCCGACTTCGGCGGTGAACATCTTCCAGCCGTCCCAGTCGTCCTGGGCAAAGCCGTCTTCGATCGACACGATGGGGTACTGGTCGATCCAGTTCTTCCAGAAGGCGACCATCTCTTCACTGCTGAGCATGCGGCCTTCTTTACGCAGGTTGTACTTGTGGGTCTCTTCGTCGTACAGCTCGGAAGCCGCCGGATCGAGGGCGATGGCGACCTGTTCGCCGGCCTTGTACCCGGCCTTTTCGATGGCTTCCAGGATGACTTCCACGGCTTCCACGTTGGCCTTCAGCGGCGGGGCGTAACCGCCTTCGTCACCCACCAGGGTGGGGTAGCCGCGGGATTTGAGCACGCCCTTGAGGGTGTGGTAGATCTCCGCACCCCAGCGCAGACCTTCGGCAAAGCTGGAAGCGCCGAAGGGCATGACCATGAACTCCTGGGCGTCGGTGGACTGCCAGGCAGTGTGGGCGCCACCGTTGAGAATGTTCATCATGGGCACGGGCAGCACGTGGGCATACACACCGCCGACGTAGCGGTAGAGGGGCAGGCCCAGTGAATTGGCGGCAGCTTTGGCAACGGCCAGGCTCACGCCCAGAACAGCATTGGCGCCCAGCTTGGATTTGTTCGGAGTGCCGTCCAGATCGATGAGGGCGCTGTCGATGGCTTTTTGTTCGGTCGCGTCCCAGCCGATCATTTCTTCTGCGATGATATCATTGACGTTCTCGACGGCTTTGAGCACACCTTTGCCCATGTAACGCGCTTTGTCGCCGTCGCGCAGCTCGAGCGCTTCGTGGATCCCGGTGGAAGCGCCAGACGGTACCGCGGCCCGCCCCCAGCTGCCGTCGGCGAGGATGACCTCGACTTCCACAGTGGGATTGCCGCGCGAATCCAGGATTTCTTGCGCAGTGATTGATTCAATTGTCGTATCCATAGCTTTTGCCTCTGCTGAATAAAGATCTAGAATACGGCGGCATGACTCGCCGATTCGTGGATTACTTAAGCCTGCATGACAAGTATAACCCACTTTCGATGGGGGTAAAGAGAATCAGGACGCCTCTTCGATAACCGGCTTGTGGTCGGTGGCGATGCCGGCCCGCTGGCACACGGCCTGCAGGAAGGCGGTGAAGAGGGGATGCGGCCGGTTGGGGCGCGAGAGGAACTCGGGGTGGAACTGCGTGCCCAGCATGAAGGGGTGCTCGGACAGCTCGGCGATCTCTACCAGCTTGTCGTCCGGCGAGACGCCCGAGAAGCGCATGCCGCGGCTCTCCAGCAGGATGCGGAAGTCGTTGTTGAGCTCGAAGCGGTGGCGGTGGCGCTCCTCGACCTGTTCCACCTGGTAAGCGCCGGCGGCGATGGTGCCCGGCTTGAGGCAGCAGGGGTACAACCCCAGGCGCATGGTGCCGCCCATGTCACTGATCTGGCGCTGCTCGGCCATCAGGTCGATGACCGGGTAGGGGGTGGTGCGGTCGAACTCGGTCGAATTGGCCTCATCACTGTTGAGGGCGTAGCGGGCAAACTCGATGACCATGAGCTGCATGCCCAGGCACAGCCCCAGGTAGGGCACTTTTTCCTGGCGGGCGTAGCGGGCGGCCATGATCTTGCCTTCGATGCCGCGGCTGCCGAACCCACCGGGAACGACCACGCCGTCGGCCTGGCGCAGCTCGTCCCAGGAGCGGTCCTTTTCCAGCTCGGTGGAATGGACCCAGGCCAGGTCGAGCTCCACACCCAGGTGCAAGGCGGCGTGTTTGAGGGCCTCGCGCACGCTCATATAGGCGTCGTGCAGCTCGACATACTTGCCTACCAGGGCCACTTTGACCACCGGCTTGTCACGGCGCACTTCTTCTACCAGGCGTTCCCAGCTGCTCCAGTTGGGTGTGCGGCGAGCCTGGAGGCCCAGGCGCTGCAGCAGGTAGTCGGCCACGCCGGCTTTTTCCAGCAGCAGGGGCACTTCGTAGAGGATGGGCGT
The DNA here is from genome assembly GCA_012798515.1 of Chloroflexota bacterium. Lineage (GTDB taxonomy): Bacteria > Chloroflexota > Anaerolineae > Anaerolineales > Anaerolineaceae > JAAZNB01. The sequence continues at coordinate 1,217 of JAAZNB010000172.1, read as the reverse complement.
GGTCTCCATGGGGATGACGGCGCGCTTCTCCACGTCGCAGAACTGGGCGATCTTGTCGCGCAGGCCGTCGTCGATGGGCATGTCGGAGCGGGCCACGATCACGTCGGGCGAGATACCGATCGAGCGCAGCTCGCGCACGGAGTGCTGGGTGGGCTTGGTCTTGAGCTCGCCGGTGGCGCCAATGTAGGGCAGCCAGGTGACGTGCACGTAGACGGTGTTCTCCCGCCCGATGTCACTGCGCAGCTGGCGCAGGGCTTCCAGGAAGGGCTGGCCTTCGATGTCCCCGACCGTGCCGCCCACCTCGATCAAGACGATGTCGACGGAGGTGTTCTTGGCCAGGGCGCCGATGCGGCGCTTGATCTCGTTGGTGATGTGGGGAATGACCTGGATGGTGCCGCCCAGGTAATCGCCGCGCCGCTCTTTGCTGATCACTTCGGCGTAGACCTGGCCGGTGGTGACGTTGCACAGGCGGTTGAGGCGGATGTCAATGAAACGTTCGTAGTGGCCCAGGTCCAGGTCGGTCTCGGCGCCGTCGTCGAGGACGAAGACTTCGCCGTGCTGGTAGGGACTCATCGTCCCGGGGTCCACGTTGATATAGGGGTCCAGTTTTTGTACGATCACGTTGAAGCCGCGTTCCTTCAACAGCCGGCCGACGGCAGCGGCGGTCACGCCCTTGCCAACGGAACTTACAACCCCTCCAGTAAAAAAGATGTATTTTGTCGTCATAGCTTCTACCTCGCCGGTATATTGAGGATGGATCAATCCATAAGCATCCGCCCTGATCGGGATCAGGCCGGTTTTTGTACCCGCCCGGCCGGAAAATGCCGGGAACCATGTGGAAAGATGAAAACCAGCGGCGCAGGGCTGCGCCGTGCTTATAACAAAGAAGTGGGGAGGGCCGTTGTATCGGCGCCTCCCCACTTTGTGGACAGGGTTTTGGAAAATGTTCGATGCTGCGTAAGAAATCGGTTCGCCATAATTAACGCAACTGTCTGGCCTTTCGTAAGCAACCAACCGACCAGACTAGAAGTAGTTTACCATAAGTAGGCTGAAATGCAAAGAAAATCGGAGGATTGGGCCAGGGTAAACGCATCTAAATTGCCAGATGCATTTGCGGACTTTTGCCACTCCCCCCGGCCCCCTCTCCGCGGCCAAAAGCGCCGCGCAGAGGGGGAGAAAAGATTTTTCTGCGAGATGGCTGTATCTGGCGGCACATT
>JAAZNB010000171.1 GCA_012798515.1 Chloroflexota bacterium | reverse complement strand
ATTGCCCAGCCCCAGGCGCGCCGCCAGGCGAGGCAGGGCTTTGAGTGGGCTCATGCGAAAGCCCGGAATCTGCTGGTGGAAGTGGCGGATGGCCGGTGCGGAGTGAGGTGGAAGGATCTCGGTTACCGAGGGTGCGGGGAGGCCAGAACGAGCGCGCGGATTGTTCACCCATTGGATCGGTTCTTCTGTGTGCATGTCGATTCGTAAAAAACCCTTTCTTGGATGATATAATTTGCCCAACGGCGTTAAACTGTACCGTCTGGACGGTATAATTATAGCATATTGCCGGTATTAGGGATAGCGATGCCAAAATCTTCAACCAAGACCGTACGGGCCATCCTGGAGGCCGCCAATCGCATCGTTCAAGAACAGGGCGTGGAGCACCTGACCCTCGACCAGACCGCGCGTGAGGCCGGGGTCAGCAAGGGCGGGTTGTTGTATCATTTTCCCTCCAAAGAAGCCTTGATCGAGGGCATGATCTTGTATTACCTGGAGCGCTTTTCGGAAGATTACCGCCAGGCCGCTGCGCGGGACCAGGACGCCGGGCGCGGGCGGTGGACGCGCGCCTACCTGTACACCACCTACGAGGATTACCAGCGCATCCCGCGCATGACCTCCGGGCTGCTGGCCGCCATGGGCACCAATCCCGAATTGCTGGCTCCCATGCAGCGCGCGTTTGCCGAGTGGGTGGGCCGCCTGGAAAACGACGGGGTCGATCCTACCATTACGACGATCATCCGCCTGGCGGTAGATGGCCTGTGGCTGGTGGAGCTGTTCGGCCTGGCCCAACCCGACTTGCAGCGGCGCGCCCAGGTGTTGGCCGCCCTGGATGCGCTGTCGAGGAAGACCCCGGCCGAATTGGGCATTCAGCCGGCCGGCGCTGAGTGAAAGTGGCTTTCCGGGGAAGCCCGTTGAGTCTGGCGCCAGTTAACCGAAAACACCCGCCGGAGCGGGTGTTTTTGAAAGCGGATGGCGGGGATTAATTGCGCAAGCGGGCCAGGATGTCGCCGCATTCCATCAGCAGATAATCCGTCCCGTCGATTTTAAATTCCGTCCCCGTATATTTGGCAAAGATCACTTTATCGTCGACTTTGAGCTTGATGTCTTCGTCATCCCCCACGGCTACCACCAGGCCGGTTTGCGGTTTTTCTTTGGCCGTCTCCGGGAGCAGCAGCCCGGACGTGGTTTTGGTCTCTTGTTCCAGGGGTTTGACCAGGACGCGGGCGCCCAAAGGTTCTACACTGATCTGGCTCATGCTGAAATCCTCCGTAATCGATTATGAAATTCCAAGGAATTTTTCAATTTTGGGGCGGTCGAAACCGACCACGATTTTCCCACCGATGTCGATGACGGGTACGCCCATCTGCCCCGAACGGCGCACCATATCCCGCGCCGCGGCTGCATCCCGGCTGACGTCCACGTCTTTGAAACGCACCCCTTTTTGCTTGAAATAGCGCTTGGCGGCGTTACAATAGGTGCAGGTTGGTGTGCTGAATACGATTACACGCGGTAGTGGTTTAGGTGAGTCTGACATCCTCGTCTCCAGGTTTGGATATTCTCAACGACGTGCAATTCGGGATAAGTAAGAACAGGGGTGGGAGTGTAAATCTGGGGGGTACCACCGGTCCAAATCACACACCCAAACCAATATCTCGAACTGGCGTTATATAAGTTGATGAGCCAGGCGAAAAAAAGTTACATCCTGCGGACATGTAACTTTTGCCGTACGGTCGCATCTATCTTTGCAAGTGACCTTATCTTTCGAACAGGAACAAAACAGAATGAAGCGTGCGAATAAGAAGAAATCCTCGCAAAAAACCTGGCTGTGGGCAGCCCTGGCAGTGGTCCTCGTTGCGGCTGCCGGATTGATCGTGGCCCTATCTCAGCCCTCGACCCAGGCACAGGGCAGCTTACCGGACCAGGTCTCTGTGGCCCAGGCGGCGGATCTGCGCGATCAGGGCGCCTTTATCCTCGACGTGCGCCAGCCGGAAGAATGGCAGCAGGTGCACATCCCGGGGGCCACGCTGATCCCATTGGGCGAGCTGCCAGACCGCCTGGACGAGGTTCCTCAGGACCAGGAGGTCGTGGTAGTGTGCCGTTCGGGCAACCGCAGTGCCCAGGGACGCGACATCCTGCGCAGCGCCGGTTTCGAGCAGGTGACCAGCATGGCGGGCGGCGTGACCCAGTGGCAGGCCCAGGGGCTGCCGGTGGAAAGCGGCCAGTAACCTTATCTATCACAACATCCGTTGGGAATGAGGGGTGCTTAACACCCCTCGAGTACCCCAGGTTCACATTTCGAACGTAAATCAATTACCCGAACGACCCGGCGTGCAGATAGGCGCCGGGTCGTTCGGGTTTGAATTCCAGGGCAGGGGAGCGCCCGGACTTACCAGGTCTGGATCAGGTACTGCACGGACAGGGAGGACAGGATGACGGCCATCCAGGTGGAGGCGCCCAGCAGCAGCGCCCGCGGCCCGGCCTTGATCATGGCCTTGATGTCGGTGTTCAGCCCGAT
>JAAZNB010000170.1 GCA_012798515.1 Chloroflexota bacterium | reverse complement strand
GAACGCCTGATCGGGCTGATCGACCGCTGCGACGCCGCCATCGCCCTGCCCGGCGGAGCGGGCACTCTGGCTGAGATCGCCATGCTGTGGAACCGCCTCATCGTCGAGGCCATCCCTGCCCGCCCCCTGGTGCTGGTGGGCGATAGTTGGAAGCAGGTCATGGGTGTCTTTTTCGAGGCCATGGACACCTACATCCTCGAACAGGACCGTCTCCAGCTGAAGTTTTGCGCTACGACAGGCGCAGCCTTTGATTATCTACAGTCATTCTGGTCCCAGGTTGGCCAATAAACCTTATCCTCTTCTTTTTAACCCAGGAATGCTATGAGCGACGAAAAACTTCCCTTACGTAACGAAAACTTCTCCGAATGGTACAACCAGGTGGTCCTGCGCGCCGAGCTGGCCGACTACGCCCCGGTGCGCGGCTGCATGATCGTACGTCCTTACGGTTGGGCGCTGTGGGAAAACATCCAGCAAGCCCTGGACCGGCGTTTCAAGGCCACCGGTCACGTCAACGCGGCTTTTCCCCTGTTCATCCCCATGTCTTTCTTGGAAAAAGAGAAAGAACACGTGGAAGGATTTTCGCCCGAGCTGGCCGTCGTGACCCACGGCGGGGGCCAGGAGCTGGAAGAGCCCCTGGTCGTGCGCCCCACCTCCGAAACCATCATCGGCCACATGTACTCCAAGTGGATCAAGTCTTATCGCGACCTGCCCGTGTTGATCAACCAGTGGGGCAACGTCGTCCGCTGGGAAATGCGCACCCGCCTGTTCCTGCGTACGCTCGAGTTCTACTGGCAGGAGGGCCATACCGCCCACGCCACTTACGAAGAGGCCGAGCAGGAGACGCGCCAGATGCTGGATACCTACACCCGCTTTGCCATCGACGAAGCGGCCGTGCCGGTCATCCCCGGGCGCAAGAGCGACACCGAAAAATTTGCCGGCGCCCTGCGATCTTACACCATCGAGGCCATGATGGGCGACACGCGCGCCCTGCAGTCGGGCACCTCACATAACCTGGCCCAAAACTTTGCCAAAGCCTTCGAGATCCGCTACCTGGACGTGAACAACCAGCTGCAGTACGCCTGGACCACCTCCTGGGGGTTGTCCACCCGTTTCATTGGCGCCATCATCATGACCCATGGCGACGACCAGGGCCTGGTCTTCCCGCCCCGCCTGGCGCCCATCCAGATCGTGCTGGTTCCTATCTACCGCAGCGACGAAGAAAAATCCGCTGTGATGCCCTTTGTCCAACAGGTAGCGGCCCGGCTGAGCAATTTCCGTATCAAAGTCGACGACCGTGAAGAAGTCACGCCCGGCTTTAAATTCAACGATTGGGAGCTGCGCGGCGTGCCGCTGCGTCTGGAGATCGGCCCCAAAGACGTACAGAAGAACTCGGTTATGGCCGCCCGGCGTGACATTCCCGGCAAGGCCGGCAAGACTATCTTGCCCGTAGAACAGCTCGACGGGCAGGTCGGGCGCCTGCTGGACGAGATCCACCAGGCCCTCTTCGAGCGGGCACGCACCTTCCGCGACGCCAACATACACGATCCGCAGTCCTACGATGAGCTCAAAGAAGTGGTCCAGCATGGTTGGGCTTTCTCGTGGTGGTGCGGTGACACGGCCTGCGAAGCCAGGATCAAAGAGGATACCCGGGCCACCACGCGCTGTATCCCCCTGGAACAGCCCGGTGGGTCTGGCAAGTGCATCGTGTGTGGCCAACCGGCCAGCGAAAAAGTGTACATCGCCAAAGCGTATTAGATCGAAGACGAATGCCGGCAGTACAGATCCCGCGTTTAAAAGCCCAGATCAGCCAGCTGATCTGGCGGTTTACCCGGCCGGAAGAATTCCGGGCCGAGTTGAAACAGCTATTCGAACTATACGCCGACCGCACATACCGGCCCGGACAGACGGTGCAGGCCTTGAAACACGCCCCGGCTTACCACGTCCCCATCCTGGTCATGCGCCAGTTGGAGCTGGACCTGGCAGCGCCCTGCCAGGAGAATCCCGAAGCCGCCCTGTCCGTGGCCGACTCGATCTGGGCCGAAGACTACCTGGAGCTGCGCCAGGTGGCGGCCTTTCTCCTCGGGCAGGTGCCGCTCGATCCCCCGGAACGCATCCTGGAACGCTTGCGGTCCTGGTGTCAACCGGCCGAGAACCGCCTGGTGCTGGAAGCCGCCTTGCAGTCCGGCAGCTATCGCCTGCGTAAAGAGCAGCCCGCCCGCTGGCTGGCGCTGGCCGGAGAATGGTTGTGGGATCAATCTCCCCCCTATCGTTCGATGGGGTTAAAAGCCCTGTTGCCGCTGGTCAAAGACCGCCAGAACCAGAACCTGCCCCCCATCTTTCAAATGATCGGCCCCCTCGTCCAGTCACCGACCACCGCCTTGCAGTCTGACCTGGCCGAGGTGCTGGAAGAACTGGCCAAACGCTCGCCGGTCGAGACCGCTTACTTTCTGCGCCAGATCTTGAGCCTATCGCAACATCCCGAAACACTGCGCCTGGTACGCCGCACCCTGCCGGCCCTGACGCCTCAGGCACAGGCCAGCCTGCGCAGCGCTATGAAAAATACGTAACCTTTCATACTACCGTTTCATCTGGTATAATTACTCCGATGACTGGTCCTATTGGCGGTGTAAGCTGCCGGTATGGAGACCTGCACAAAAACAAACATATCTACAAGGAGTAGCAGAGTCATGGCACTGAAAAAAGAGGAAAAAGCCCAAATAATCGATGCGTACCGCGTTCACGAAGGCGACACCGGTTCTCCCGAGGTCCAGATCGCAATGTTGACCACCCGGGTAAACCAGTTGACCGACCACCTGCGGATCAACAAGCACGATGAGTCTTCCCGACGTGGCCTTCTCAAACTGGTAGGACAGCGACGTCGATTACTGGCCTATTTACGGCGGAAAGATTTCACTCGCTACGCTGCGGTCACCGAGAAGCTGAAGCTCCGCAAAAAATAGCAGCTCGGCCTCAGAAACGAGTAGATGGAGCCCCACTTCATCTACTCGTTTTTATCACCAACTTTAATAACGTTAGCAAACCCACCGGTTGGGAATTGAGAGGGGCAGAGTTGAACCCTTTTCCTCGGCTGCTTTCAGTCCCTAACCTGGTGGGAAACACAATAGAGGGATAAAGGACTACTATGCAACCTACAGTCAAGCAATATACCGCCATCGTTGGCGGCCATACCATTACGTTTGAGACCGGAAAACTGGCCGGCCAGGCCGGCGGCGCCGTGACCGTGTGCCTCGGCGATGCCATGGTCTTCGCCGCCAGCACCATGAGCTCGAACCCGCGAGAAGGGCAGGATTTCTTCCCCCTCACCGTGGACTACGAAGAACGCATGTACGCCGGGGGACGGATCCCCGGATCTTTCTTCCGCCGCGAAGGCAGGCCGTCTGAAGACGCCATCCTCATCGCCCGCCTGATCGACCGCCCGCTGCGCCCCCTGTTCGAAAAGAGCATGCGCAACGACGTCCAGGTGATCGTGTACAGTTTCTCAGCCGATCTGGAGAACCCGCTGGACATCCTGGCCGTCAACGCGGCCTCTGCCGCCCTGATGATCTCGGACATTCCCTGGGGCGGCCCGGTGGGTGCGGTTCGCGTCGGCCTGATCGACGGCAATTTCATCGCCAACCCGACCTTTTCCGAGCTGGGGAATTCCGCACTCGACCTGCGCATGGCCGGGACCCGCGAAGCCATCCTGATGGTGGAATGTGGCGCCCAGGAAATCTCTGAAGACGTCATGGTCAAGGCCCTGGAATTCGGCCACAACGCCTTGCAACCGATCATCGACCTGCAAGAAACCATGGCCGCCGAAGTTGGCAAGGCCAAACGCGAGGTTCCCATCTTCAAGGTCGATCCCGCCCTGGTGGAGCAGGTCTACCAGCGGGTCGCCGGGCAGATCGTCGCCCACCTGGACGCTCCCCACAGCAAGAGCGAACTGAACGACGCCATTGATCAGGTCAAAGATAACCTGGTCGAAGAAATGGCCGCCGATGACCCCGAACTGGCCACCAGCGTCAAAGAAGCCTTCGAAGAAGCCTATCGCACGATCATCCGTGACCGCATTCTCAACCAGGGCATCCGCCCCGACGGGCGCAAGACGACCGAGATCCGTCCCATCTGGGGCGAGGTCGGGGTCAGCCCCCGGGCGCACGGCTCCGGTTTGTTCACCCGCGGCGAGACCCAGGTATTGACCCTGGCCACCCTGGGCACGCCCAAAGAGGCCCAGGAACTGGATACCCTCACCCCCACGGAATCGAAACGCTACATCCATCACTATAACTTCCCGCCCTTTTCTACCGGTGAGGTCAAACCCCTGCGCGGTTCCTCCCGCCGGGAAACCGGGCACGGCGCCCTGGCCGAACGCGCCCTGGTGCCCGTCATTCCCCCCGAATCAGAATTCCCCTACACCCTGCGCCTGGTTTCCGAAGTGCTCTCCTCCAACGGGTCCTCTTCGATGGCCTCGGTGTGCGGTTCTACCCTGGCCCTGATGGATACCGGTGTCCCCATAAAAGCCCCGGTGGCCGGCGTCGCCATGGGTTTGATCAAAGAGGGCGAGCGCTATTCCATCCTGACCGACATCCAGGGCGCCGAAGATCACCTGGGCGACATGGATTTCAAGGTAGCCGGCACCGATAAAGGCATCACCGCCTTGCAGATGGACATCAAGATCAAGGGCCTCACCAGCCAGATCCTGTCCGAGGCGCTGGCCCAGGCCCGCACCGGACGTTTGTTCATCCTCGACAAGATTATTGAGATCATCCCGGCCCCGCGTCCAGACCTGAAGCCGCACGCCCCCCGCATCACCATCGTCAAAGTGCCGGTAGACAAGATCGGCGCGCTGATCGGCCCGGGTGGCAAGAACATCCGCACCTTGCAGGAAGAAACCAACACGCGCATCGACATCGCCGACGATGGCTCGGTGTTCATTGCCGCCACCAATGGCGAAAACGAAGCCATGGCGCGCGAACGCATCCTCAGCATGACCGAGACCGCCCAGATCGGGCGCATCTACACCGGGCGGGTGGTGCGCACCACCGATTTCGGCGCCTTTGTCGAAATCCTGCCTAACATTGATGGCATGGTGCACATTTCCCAGTTGGACACCGAACGGGTGAACCGGGTGGAAGACGTCGTACAGGTCGGCGACGAAGTGACCGTGATGGTCATCGACATCGACGACGCCGGCAAGATCCGTCTCTCCCGCCAGGCCGTCCTGGAAGGCTGGACCGCCGAAGAAGCCAAAGACCGTGACTCTCGCGGCCGCAGCGGCCCGCGCCCGGGTGGTGGCAATCGTGGAGATCGCGGCGGTGGTCGCGGGGGGCACTCCCGCAGTGGCGATTCCCGCCGCTTTAACGACCGGCACTAACCGGCTATTCACACACATCAACAGCTCGGGAGCAAACCTGCTTCCCGAGCTGTTCTATTATGGGCCCAAATGCCCCGGCTATAAAACACGGTTTATCCCCTGCCTGGCGCGCTTTTACTCGTCCTGGGTGGGCAGATAAGGCATTGCCGGGCCGGGCTGCCCCAGGTACTCGGCGAGCACAGCCCGCATAGCCGTACGATCATCCCAGGCGTACTCGATCTCCCCAAAACACATCGATTGTTCATGCCCCTTGCCACACGCCATTACCAGGTCGCCCGGCGCCGCCAGGCGGACGGCCCGCCGGATGGCCTCCCCACGGTCTGGGACGCGAAAGAAGGTCTGCCCTTCCTCACCACCCACCTCGCGGGCGGCCTGGGCCATCTCGGCCAGGATGGCTTGCAGCGATTCGGTGCGCGGGTCCTCGGCGGTCAAGATGGTCACGTCGGCCAGGCGCAGCGACTCCTGGGCCATCAGGCGGCGTTTTTCCCGGTCACGCAGCCCGGCCGAGCCAAACACAGCGATGACCTTGCCCCGCGTCATCCGGCGCGCCGTTTGCAGGGCATTCTTCAACGCATTGGGAGTATGGGCAAAGTCTACCACGGCGGTAAACGCCTGCCCCAGGTCGATCACCTCCATGCGCCCTGGCACGGACTGGAG
>JAAZNB010000757.1 GCA_012798515.1 Chloroflexota bacterium | reverse complement strand
GCCGCGTTGGGCGGCGCCGTACAGGGAAAGGATGTTCCACATGGCCCCCCCGCTGGTCTTGGGGTTGGGGGTGAGGATCTTCAACCCGGGCTGGGCCAGGTCAGCCCAGTCGTGGATCTGCATGGGGTTACCCGGGCGCACGGCGAAGGCCACCACCGAGGTGCTGACCATGCCATTGTGGGGCCCGGCTTTCCAATCGTGGGTGATCAGCCCGGCTTCGGCGATGCGGGTGATGTCCGCCTCCAGGGAGAGGGCGGCAAGGTCGGCTTCGAAGCCCTCCACGATAGCGCGCGACTGCGCCCCGGAGCCCAGGTAGGACTCTTCGAAGGTCACGTCTTGCCCGCTCTTTTGTTTCCATTCCTGTTGGAAGAGGGGGATGAGCTCGTGGTAGGCCTCTCGGGGTGTGGTATAGGCGCCCAGGGTCAGTTTCGAGCCGCTTTGGGGCGCATCACTGTTGGCGGGAGCGCAGGCGGCCAGTAAGGCCGCCAGCAGGACGATCGAGAGCAAGGAGGAAAGGGTTCGCTGCATAGGTCCTTCTTTTCGGTACAGGTGGTCTGTTCGACCGGGCCTCCGCGAGCGGCGTCAGGCCGCCCAGGAGGGAAGATAACGGGAATGGACGATCAACACCGGGCGGTCCAGGCCGGCGCTGAGCACCTGCTGGACCACGCCATCCAGGGAGACCTCGCCCTCGTGGTCCGAGAGGGGCGTGCCCAGCACGAGCATATCGTACAGGCCGGAGTTCCATTCAGCCAGGATCTCGTCTTGGACCACGCCCTGGCGCACCACCGTGTCGGCCTGTACGCCGAAGACGGCCATGCTGTGCACGCCGTTGTTCAAGAAGGCCTCGGCCTTGCGCACGGCGTGCTGGGCAGGGTGGGCCTCCGGGAGCACGGTCAGCAGGGTGGCCTGGGCGGAGAGGTGGCGGATCAGCCGGCTGGTGAAGAGGATGTCCTCTTTGCCCGGCTCGCTGCCCGTGACGCACACCAGCACGCGTCCCGGTGGGGGACACGGCCCGGGCGCCAGCAGCACGTGGTGCTCCCCGGCCGCCAGCACTTTCTCCAGCGGCTCAATGTCATTGGCGCTCTGAAAGGGCAGGACGATCATATCGCAGGGTTGTTTTTCCACCGCCCAGGCCACGGCCCGGGAGAGGGGTAGTTCGACCTGGTTGACCTCCACCGAGGCGGCCATGCCGGTGAGCTTCTTGCGTGTCTCTTGCAGGAAATCTTTCTGTTGGGGTGAGTTGGGCCCGTATCCCAGCAGCAGCAGGCGGGCGTGGGCCAGGCGGGCGATACTGCCGCCCAGGTCGATGGCCGCCTGGTGAGGGTCGCCGGGTTGGGCAGCAACCAGGAACTGCAAGCCGGGGTGAGCCAGGGTGTGCACCTGGCGTACGCCGACCCAGGTCCACTGGCCTACTTCCAGGGGGAATTGCTGGGCCTGGTCGGGCGAGCGGGTGGCATCGATGAGGATGGAGCGGCTGCCGAAGGGCACCGGCGGGGCAATGCAGCGGATCCCGGAGATGGCATTGAGGTGCAGGCGCAATTTCTGGAACGAGCCGGCAAAGCTGACCTCTTCCACCTCGGCCGCGCCCAGGCGCGGGCCTTCGAGCTGCTCGGGGGTGGGCGCCAGGACCACGTCTTCCGGACGAAAGAGCACCTGCACGCGGCGTTCCTCGGCCACTTGAGGGCTGCTGAAAGGAAAACGCAGCGGGCCGACCTGCACGCCGCCCGGCGTGGCTCGCCCGACCATCAGGTTGGCCGTGCCCAGGAAGGTGGCCACGAACTCGGTCTCGGGGCGCTGGTAGAGCTGCTCGGGGGTGCCGGTCTCGACCAGGCGGCCGTAGCTCATCACCCCGATGCGGTCGGCCAGGTCGAAGGCTTCTTCCTGGTCGTGGGTAACAAAGATGGTAGCAATGCCCAGGCGGCGCTGGATGGCGCGCAGCGTGCGGCGCAGCTCGGTGCGGATCTTGGCGTCCAGGGCGCTGAGCGGCTCATCCAGCAGCAGCACGTCGGGCTTCTGCGCCAGGGCCCGCGCCAGGGCCACGCGCTGCTGCTCGCCGCCGGACAGCTGGCGGGGCATGCGCCCGCCCAGGCCGACCAACCCGACCATTTCGAGCAACTCGTCGCGGCGGTGCTGCCGGTCGGCGCGGGGCACACGGTGCACGCTCAGGCCGAATTCGATGTTGTCAGCCACGCTCATGTTCTGGAACAGGGCATAGTTCTGGAAGACATAGCCTACCCGGCGCTGTTGAGCCGGCAGGGCAGAGACGTCGCGGCCGGCGATGCGGATCACGCCGCTGTCGGCTACGTTCAGGCCGGCGATCAGGCTGAGGATGGTGGTCTTGCCGCTGCCGCTGGAGCCGAGCAAGACGAAGAATTCGCCGTCCTTTACTTCCAGGGAAACGTTATTGACCACCGGGTGGCCGTGATAACGCTTGGATACATTTTCGAGGGTAATCGACATGTTGATCCTGGATGGCGTAAAGACTGGTTCACTGCTCGGGCCGCGAGATGGTTCCGGGATGCGGAGCAGTTTCGGATTACTTGGGATATGATCCTATTTTACCCTCGGGTGAATTTCTTAAGGGCCGGATTGGGGCTAAATTCGCCCCGGCGACCCCCTTGTGAGTTATTCCCACGCGGGCGGCGCAGGGTAAACGCATCTAAATTGCCAGATGCATTTGCGGACTTTTGCCACTCCCCCCGGCCCCCTCTCCGCGGCCAAAAGCGCCGCGCAGAGGGGGAGAAAAGATTTTTCTGCGAGATGGCTGTATCTGGCGGCACAT
>JAAZNB010000756.1 GCA_012798515.1 Chloroflexota bacterium | reverse complement strand
GCCGGCCGCATGGACCTGGAAAAGCAGGCCTTCGACCTGCGCGAGTGTATCGAATCGGCCTTCGACCTGGTGGCCGGGCGGGCCACCGAAAAAGGCATCGACCTGGCCTATTTGCTGGACCCCAACGTGCCGCCGGTGATCATCGGCGATTCTACCCGCCTGCGCCAGATCTTGCTCAACCTGCTCAGCAACGCCCTCAAGTTCACCCACGAGGGCGAGGTGGTGCTGGCGGTCTCGGCCGAGAAAGAGGAGGATGGCCCCCTGTACCAGCTGCACTTTGCCGTGCGCGATACGGGCATCGGCATCCCGCCCGAGCGCATGGACCGCCTGTTCCGCTCCTTCAGCCAGGTGGACGCCTCCACCACGCGCAAATACGGCGGCACCGGCCTGGGGCTGGCCATCAGCAAGCGCCTGGCCGAGCTGATGGGCGGCCGCATGTGGGTGGAGAGCGCCGGCGTGGTCGGGCAGGGTTCTATCTTCCACTTCACTTTGCGCGCCGAGCCCTCCACCAGCCCGCTGCCCATCTTCCTGCACGTCAAGCAGCCCGAGCTGAGCGGCCGGCGGGTGCTCATCGTGGACGATAACGCCACCAACCGCTACATCCTCATGCGCCAGGTGCAGTCCTGGGGTATGGAGGCCAGCGAGACGGCTTACCCCCACCAGGCGCTGGATTGGCTCCAGGCCGGCCAGACCTTCGACGTGGCCCTGCTGGACATGCAGATGCCGGAGATGGACGGGGTCGCCCTGGCGACCGAGATGGCCCACTGCTGCCTGAGCCGGCACCCCATGCCGCTGATCATGCTGACCTCGCTGGGGCTCAGGGAAGCGGATGCGCTGGAGGTCAAGTTCGCCGCCTACCTGACCAAGCCGATCAAGCCGGCCGTACTGTACACCACGCTGCTCAACGTGTTTGGCAAGCAGCCCGCGGTGCAGAAGGTCATCCAGGGCGTTCCCGCCAGTGACCTGCCGGCCGCGGCCGGGCGTCCCCTGCGCATCTTGCTGGCGGAGGACACCGTGGTCAACCAGAAGGTGGCCTTGCACATCCTGGAGCGCCTGGGCTACCGCGCCGACCTGGCCAGCAACGGGCTGGAAGTGCTCGAAGCCCTGCAGCGCCAGCCCTACGACGTGATCCTCATGGACGTGCAAATGCCCGAGATGGACGGCCTGGAGACCACTCGCCAGGTGCGCAGCGGCATCTGGCTGGGCTCGCACCACGCGGGCAGTTTCAAATATCAGCCCTACATCATTGCCATGACGGCCAACGCCATGCAGGGTGACCGTGAGACCTGCCTGGCGGCCGGGATGGACGATTACATCAGCAAGCCGGTCCACGTGGACGAGCTGTCCCTGGCGCTGGGCAAGGCGCCCGTGCTCCACCAGGACGAGGCCAGGCCGGCCGGAGCCCCGCAGCCGGTGGAAGCGCCGGCCGGCGAGGCCATCGACCCGCAGGCCTTCGCCCAGTTCTGCCAGGCCATGGGCAGCGAGGCGCCCTTGGCCATCCGCTCCCTGCTGCAGGATTTCATCGTGGAATCCCGGGCCCAGCTGGACGAGCTGCGCCGCGCCGTCCAGGCCGGCGACCTGGAGAAGACCCGCCGCGACGCCCATTCGCTCAAATCCAGCGGTATGCTGGTGGGGGCGCTGCGCCTGTCCGAACAGTGTAAAACGATCGAGGTGGCTGCCCGCCAGGGCGCCCCGGCGCCCATCCCCGGCCTGCTGGAGCAGGTCGAGGCCGAGCTG
>JAAZNB010000169.1 GCA_012798515.1 Chloroflexota bacterium | reverse complement strand
TGTCAGGCATCCTGTTCACCTCCCGCTTGCAGTCCGCCACCACCACCGCAGGCACACTGTTCGAGATGGACGCCATCGCCGCGGCCTACATCGGTGGCGTCTCGGCCGCCGGTGGGGTCGGCAAGGTGATCGGCTCGATCATCGGCGCCCTGGTGATGATGTCCCTGACCAGCGGTATGAACCTGATGGGGATCGACATCTCCCTGCAATACATCGTCCGAGGCGCCGTCCTGGCCGCGGCCGTGATTTTCGACGTCATGACTCGCAGCCGCAAATCCTAAACCATATTAGCCCCGCCGGGAAGCGTCCTGCTTGCAGCTTCAGCCAATTTGTACTATGATCGGCCCTAAAATCAGGCAGGCGCCCCAGGCCTCACCCTGCCGGGTATGAGGAAGAATATGACAGAACCGCTGTTGCGGGTCCAATCTCTCTCAAAACGGTATGGCAACCTCGTTGCACTAGACAACGTCACCTTCCAATTGGAGCGTGGTGAAATATTAGGGGTGGTTGGGAGACGTGGAGCAGGGAAGTCCACCCTGCTCCACCTTCTCGGCGGCACTACCATGCCCACGGGGGGTGACATTATTTTTCAAGGCCAGAAGACCCAATTTGCCACGGTCGAGCAGGCCCGGCGCCAGGGCATCGAATTGGTGTACCAGGTCCCCCAACTCCTGGAGCAGCTCAATATCGTCCAGAACATCTTCCTGGGCCGTGAGATCTGCTGGCCACCGCATATCGGTATTCCCGATTGGGACCAGATGTACAATCGCGTCAAGGACCTGCTGGCCGACTTTGAGTTACCCGCCACTCTCCTGCAGGAGCGCATCGAAAATTTAAACGACGAACAACGCCAGATCGTGGCCCTGTCGCGTGCCCTGTGCCAACCCTTTAAACTGCTCCTCCTGGACGACTTCCTACCCACGCTCAGCTCCCAGCGCCCCCAACTCGTGCTGGAGAAGATCAAGGTCATGGCCCAACAGGGCGTGGGCGTGATCATCAGCAGCGACAACCTCAAACATCTCTTCGACATCACCGACCGCATCCTGGTCTTATATGAAGGGGCCCTGTCGGCCGAGCGCTGTACAGCCGAGTGTACACCGCGCGACATTGTCGAGCTCATCGTGGGCGCCGGCAACCGTGAGCAGGTCACGCCCATCATCTGGGCCCTGGAAAGCTACCACGCCGCCCAACGCCAGACGGAAGAGCTCTTCCGCATGCAAGCCGTGCTGCATAAAAGCCTGGAAGCCAGCGACACCCTCAACCGCGAGCTGGTGGATAAGCTGAGCAAACAGGTCAAAGCCCTGGATAACCTGAACGCTGCCCTGCAGGAGACCCAACGACGCCTGATGACGGAAAGGGAAGAGGAGCGCAAATCGCTGGCCCGCGAACTCCACGACCAGGTCATCCAGGACCTGCTCAGCCTCAATTATCGCCTGGAAGACCTGGAAGACGACAATATCTCTATGGAACACCGCAGCGAGCTCTCCGCTATCCGTGACGGCATCCGCCAGGTGGTGGGCGACCTGCGCCAGTTGTGCCGTGACCTGCGCCCGCCTACCATCGACAACCACGGGCTGTCTTCGGCCATCCGCTCCCTGGCCCAGGAATGGGCCGACCGAACCGGGATCGCCGTGCTCTTGAACATCGACCCCGCCCTGGGCCGCCTGCCGGAAGCCATCGAGTTGTCGGTATTCCGTATCGTGCAAGAAGGCATCAACAACGTGGCCAAACACGCCGCCGCTCGCGAAGTACAGCTCAGTCTCCAGCGCACGCACATCGACACCCTCCAGCTGCGCATCGCTGATGACGGGCACGGCATCGACAAACTGCCCAACCTGGCCAACCTGTCGGCTAGCAAACATTTCGGCCTGGTGGGCATCAGCGAACGCGCCGCCCTGCTGGGTGGCTCGATGCGCATCCAATCGGCGCGCGGGGGTGGGATGGTGCTGGAGGTCGAGATCCCCAGTCCCTATCCCCCGGGATCGACCTGGAAATAAAAAACGGTGGATCTTTCCCCTATAGGAAGATCCACCGTTTTTTATTCCTCGTCCGGGAATAACCCGGCCCGGGATCAATGGATGTACGGCCGCAGCACGTCGCGGGCAATCAAGAAGCCCTGCTTTACCAGGGTTTCCGAACCCTCGAAGGCGCGGTCCTCGTGCTCGATGCTGACGTAGGAATTGTAGCCCACGGCATACAGCGCTCCGATGAAACGGTTCCACTTCACGTCGCCGAATCCCGGCAGGCGCGGCACTTGCCAGCCCATCCCGCTGGAGAAGACCCCGTGCTGGTAGACGCCTTCCCAATCGATCATCAGATCTTTGGCGTGCACGTGGAAGATGCGATCTTTAAACTCGTGCACCACGCGCTCGTAATCGATCATTTGCAAGATCAGGTGCGAGGGGTCCAGGTTGAGCCCAAAGTTGTCGTCCGGGATGATCTCCCACAGCTTGCGCCAGATGTCCGGCGAACGGGCCAGGTTGTTACCGCCCGGCCACTCGTCATTGGAGAACAACATGGGACAGTTCTCGATAGCGATCTTGCGGCCGTGTTCGGCCGCAAACTTGACGATCGGCGGCCAGACTTTGGCAAATTCCTCCAGGTTGGCCTCGATGGTTTGGGCTTTGTCCCGCCCGGTAAACGTACCCACCACGGGCACATCTAACAGCTCCGCCGCCTCGATCAATTTCTTCAAATGTTCGATTTCGTAGTGGCGCGCTTCCAGGTCGGGTTGTAACGGGTTGGGATAATACCCCACAGACGAGATATCCAGCCCGTAATTATCCAGCATGGCGCGGATTTCCTTGGCCTTGGCCACCGTCAGGCCGTCTACGTTGATATGCGTGACCCCCGCGTACCGGCGGCTGGCTTTTTCGTACGGCCAGCAAGCAATTTCCAGAGATTCAAAACCATTTTCTGCAGCCCATCTGGCTACTTCTTCTAACGAAAGACCGGGAAGAGCAGCCGTAAACAAACCGAGTTTCATCGCTTTTCCTTTCCTTTTTCGTTTCTATCTGATTTATTCGACCTTCTTGCGATTCATCGCCCCAAAGGTCGCGTTTGAAATGGGTGGCCGGTGGAATACGGGCGCCAACGGCTACAGCTCGCGCACCGTCAAGGCCTGATTGGTTAGATTGAGCAGGTCCGTGATCGTCCCCATTAAAACTCCACGGTTTTCCAATTGGGAAGCCACCAGCAGGGGGTCGTTGGGCGGCAGGCCGTGGATTCTCTCCCGGATGGCCTGTAGCACTTCGCCGTTCTGATTGAACAGCCCCATCACGTCCCCCCCCAGGATGATGATGTCCGGGTCCAGAATGGCTGCCACGCCGGCCATCAACACCGCCAGTTCGTCGATCATGCGTTGGAGGATCCGCCGCCCCCACTCTTCTCCGTTTTGCACGGCGGCGTAGATCATCTCCAGGTTCAGGCTTTCCAGCTCGGTTGGGCTCCATTG
>JAAZNB010000755.1 GCA_012798515.1 Chloroflexota bacterium | reverse complement strand
TGGCCTATGCTAAATTCAGGGGCTTGTTTTATAATTCGAGAACGGTTAATTTGTTTATCATCTAATTCAAGGCTCTGCATGGTTCGGAACGAGGTAAATTAGATGATAAATTTGTCTTTAATAAACACGCTCACCCTGGAACAAAAAGCCCGCCTGTGCGTGGGTATGAATTTCTGGATGACGCAAGGTTATCCGGAAGTAGACCTCCCTTCGCTGTTCATGTCGGATGGGCCACACGGCCTGCGCAAGCAGGACCTCAAGGCCAGTGATCACCTGGGGCTGAACGACAGCCAGTCCTCGGTGTGTTATCCTACCGGTTCGCTGGCGGCCTGTTCCTGGGACCGGGAGCTGCTCTTTCAGCTCGGGGATTCTCTGGGGCAGGAGGCGGGCCAGCTGGGGGTAGACATGCTGCTCGGCCCGGCGATCAATATCAAGCGCTCTCCACTATGTGGGCGGAATTTCGAATACTACTCGGAAGACCCCTACCTGGCCGGGCAGCTGGCGGCGGCGTTTGTCAAAGGTGTGCAGGGTAACAAGGTTTCCGCCTGCCCCAAGCACTTTACCGCCAACAACCAGGAAACGCGGCGTAAGGCGGTGGACACCATCGTGGATGAACGCACCCTGCGCGAGATCTACCTGCCGGCTTTCGAAGCGGCGCTGAAAGAAGGGGGCGCCTGGGCGGTGATGTCTTCTTATAACAAGATCAACGGTTCTTACCCGGCTGAGCACCCCCACCTGGCCACAGAAATCCTGCGCGGTGAGTGGGGCTTCGAGGGCACGTATGTGACCGATTGGGGCGCCATGGACCAGATCGTCCCCTCGATCCGGGCCGGGCTGACCCTGCAGATGCCCGGGGACGGTGGCAACGCGGCCCAGAAATTGATTGCCGCGGTGGAGAACGGCTCCCTGGCCATGGCAGACCTGGACCGGGCCGTGGCCGGCTTGCTCTACACCCTGGCCCGCGTCCAGGGCCGGGAAAAGGCGACCACGACCAGTGCAGCGTACCACCGCCTGGCGTACCAGATTGCGCTGGAAAGCATGGTGCTGCTCAAGAACCAGGCGGGCATCCTGCCCCTGGCGCCTGGGGCCCGGGTAGGCGTGGTGGGCGAAATGGCGGAAAAACCGCGCTACCAGGGCAGCGGCAGCTCTCATGTCAACCCCTACCGCCTGGTGTGCGCCCTGGAAGAAATGAAAGCAATTTGTCCCCACCTGCGCTACGCCCGGGGATACGCGGACGAGGTGGTTACCCCGGCCATGGCCCAGGAAGCGCTCCAGGTGGCGCAGGACAGCGACGTGGTGGTGGTGTTTGCCGGCCTGCCGGCCTCTTACGAGTCCGAGGCTTACGACCGCACGGACATGCGCATGCCGGACGCCCACAACCGCCTGATCGTCGAGCTGGCCCAGGCCAACCCCAACCTGGTGGTGGTGTTGTCCAACGGCTCGGCAGTGGAGATGCCCTGGCTGGCTCACGCCAGGGGCGTCCTGGAAGCTTACCTGGGAGGGGAAGCCGGCGGGGCGGCGGTGAGCGACCTCTTGTTCGGCCGCGCCAACCCGTGCGGGAAGCTGGCAGAGACTTTCCCGGTGCAGCTGGAGGATAACCCCGCTTACCTGAACTTCCCGGGCGAGGGCGACCGGGTGGAGTACCGCGAAGGCCTGTTCGTAGGCTACCGCTATTACGAAAAGAAAAACCGGCCCCCGGCTTTTGCCTTTGGGCACGGCCTGTCCTATACCACTTTCGCTTATTCTGACCTGGCGTTGGACCGGGCGGAGATGGACGACACCCACACCTTGACCGTCCGCTGCCGGGTCAAGAATACGGGGGACCGGGCGGGGAAGGAAATCGTGCAGCTGTACGTACGCGACCTGGAGTCCCCGGTGATTCGCCCGGTGAAAGAGCTGAAAGAGTTTGCCAAGGTGAGCCTGGCCCCCGGGGAAGAAAAGGAAATCACCTTCCGGCTGGGCCGGCGCGCCTTTGCCTATTACCACACCGGCCTGGGCGACTGGCACGTCCACAGCGGCGAGTACGAGATCTGCATCGCCGCCGCGGCCGACGACGTGCGCCTGAGCCAGGTGGTGCAGGTCCGCGCCACGGTGCCGCTGAAAGTGACGGTCACGCGCAACACCCTGTTGATGGACATCCTGGCCGATCCCATCCTGGAGGCGGCCTTCCAGCCGCTGTACGAGGGCATTAAGCCCTACCTGCCCTTCAACCTCAATCAAAAGGACATCAAGACGGATAAGCTGGCCCGTTCGATGCTGAACAACATGACCTTGAACTCGCTGGCCAGCTACGTGGGCAGCCAGTTGAACGACGGGGTGCTGGAGGAAATCATCCGGCGCCTGAACGCAGCCCAGGCATCTTGATCTGCCGGTGATGCGGTGATGAACGTAAAGCCCCGGTATCTTTACCGGGGCTTTGCGCTGGCGGGGCAGTTCAGGCGACCTTTTCCAGGCAGAACAGCTGCTCGATCACCCGGGTGAAACAGCCCAGGATGGCCGAATCCTTTCCCAGGCCGGCAAACTCCACCTGGGTGCTCTCCCACACGAAAGGCCACAGCTTGGTTTGCAGCTCTGTGCGGCAGGGGTTCATGACCCATTTCCCGGCCACGATGATATCGCCGCCCAGGATGATTTTTTGGGGGTTGAGCACCCGCACCAGGTTGGCGATGCCCCGGCCGATGTTCTGCCCAATGTTGTTGAGGGCGGTGATGTAAGCCACGTTGCCACTCTCGGCTTCGCGGACAGCCGTGTCCAGCGATGTCCCTCCTGAGAGAGCCAGCGCCGAGGCCATCACCTCCCAGCAGCCCCGCTTGCCACAGCGGCATTGCGGGCCGTTGGGATCGACGACGAAGTGTCCAATGTCGCCGGCAAAGCCGCTCACGCCGCGATAAAGGTGGCCGTTGATCAACAGCCCGCCCCCGATGCCGTTGCCGATGGAGAGGAAGACGGCGTTGGAAATGTTCCTGGCGGCGCCAAAGTATTTTTCACCCACAATGGCATTATTGGACACAGTATCTACCCAGATGGGCACCTTGAAATTCTGGCGGAAGAAATCGCCGATGGGCACGTTGTACCATTTGGTGGTGCTGTGCACAGCATACATCATGTCGTCCGATTGGCGCAGCAGGCTGGCCGTGCCAATGCCGATGCCGAGCAGGCGGGTCGAGATCTCAGAGCAGGCCGCCACCCCTTCTCTTAGCATCGAAGCCACCTCCTGCAGGACGTCGATGGGGTCGTCCTTTTCTGAGTACAGGAAGTCCTTCTGCCACAGGATCTTGGCAAACACGTTGCTGATGGAAGCGACGATGATGTGGGGGCGGATCAATACGCCGGCGCAGATGCCGTAGTTTTCGTTGAACATGATCAGGTTGGGAGAACGCCCCGCGCTGGACTTTTGCTGCCCCACGTTGGTGACCATGCCTTCAGCCACGATCTCGGCCATGAGATTGGTGATGGTGGCTTTGTTCAGGCCGGTCAGATAGGCCAGCCCGGTGCGGGAGACCGGTGAATTTTCCCAGAGGGTGCGAATAATTTTTCTCTTGTTGCTTTCTTTGATTAATGTCTGGCTCAAACCATTCTCGTTCTTCATCGCCGGTTACCCCAATTTTTTTGCTCATTATCATATCATAGATTGATAACTTATATAAACACAAAAGGGTATACCAATCCCCAGTAATATAATTTTACTATTAAACTATTTATTGGGTGTTACGGGGTGGAATGCGTGAATATTCACGAAAAAGCACCGTTTTGCGGCCTTTGCGGCCCGGTTTCGAGCTATTTTTTCGCTATTGACAGGCAATAAAAAGTTTGTATAATTTAACAGATAAACAAATTAGCCGGGTAATTTTTTGGGTCATTAAACTAATTTTTTGGTGATGGAGGGAAAAATCGAAAGGGTAATCGACATTCACGCTCACGTGGGAAACAGCGCGTCGCTTTATGTGTCGGGTAGTATCGACGCGGTGGTCATGCGTATGCACAACCATGGCATCACCCACTCTGTTATCTCTCCGATTCCCGGGTTTGAGGATCCCGAAGGGATCGAATCGGTCAAGAAAATGAACGATCAGGTAGCCGGGGTCCGCCGGGACAACCAGGCCATGTTCCCCATGGCCCTGGGGGTAGCCGAGGCCCGGCATGGCAAAGCGGCGGTGGCCGAAGCGGCCTATGCCCTTGGCGATCTCGGCCTGGACGGCCTGATGTTCCACCACGATTTTGGCGGCGTGGAAATGCACGCCCCGATCATGATCGAGATTCTCCAGGAAGCCTGCCACTACAAGCATCCCGTCATCCAGGTGCACACGGCCCAGCATTCCATGCTGGAGCCGCCTTTCTCCCTGTGGCTGCTGGCAGAGCGCTTTCCTGAGATCAGGTTTTTGTGTGGTCACCCGATGATGTCTGTGATCCAGCTGGATAACATGGCCGCCGTGGCGAAGCACTGCCCTAACGTGTACTTCGACACCTGCTGCACCTGGACGCATAACCATCAGGTGGAAATGGCCGTCGAAAAGTTTGGCGGCTCCGACAGGTTGTTGTTCGGCACGGACAACCCTTACTACAATCCCAAGATCTGCATCGACAAAGAGTTGATCGATCAGGCCAACATCTCACAGGAGGACAAAGACAACATCTTCTATAAAAACTATGAAAGAATCTTTGGGCCGGTAGGGAAGTAGATCATGACAAAGATAATCGATGTGCATGTCCATATTGGAAATGACCACTATAATACGTACACTGCCGAAGAATCCATCGCTTTGATGGACAAAAACGGCATCGACCTGGCGGTGATCTCGCCTGTGTCTGCTTATCCCCTACCTTATGGCGTCAAAAGCTCCATGGAGCAAAACGATCTCATCGCCGGGGCTTTGCAGCAGTATCCCCAGCGGTTCGTGCGCGGCCTGGGCGTCGTCGACCCGCGACACGGCAAGGCCGCCGTGCCCGAGGTGGACCGCATTTTTGGCGAGCTGGGTCTGCATGGACTGATGTTCAGCAATGACCGTACCGGGATCACATTCGATAACCCCACCATGTTGGAGTTCATGGAGCACGCCTCTGGCTACGATCACCCCGTCGTCCTGGCATACACTTCCCAGTATTCGGTCCTGGAGGCTCCCTACATGCTGCAAAAAGTAGCGGAGCAGTTCCCCAACATCACGTTCATCAATGGCTCGGCGATGAAAGACACCACCCACTCCAACAATTCGCGTTATCTGTCGGCCAAACTGGAGAACGTGTACATGGACGTGGCCAACATCCACCAGCTGATGCACCCGGTGGAGTGGGCCATTCGTGATTCGGGGGCGGATAAAATCTTGTTCGGCACCAACATCCCCTTCTGTGAGTACAGCACCGAAAAGCGTATGATCGACGTGGCTGACATCACCGCAGAGGATCGGGAAAAGATCTATTGGGGCAACGCAGCGCGTATTTTCAGGCTGTAACCTCAAATCGAGCAGCTATTTTCGAAACAGTTCAAACCATCGCTTAAGCTTGTAAGGAGGAAGAAATGAGGAAAAATGTACTTGCCCGGATCCTGGTTTTAGGCATTGCAGTTTCCCTGGTTACAGCCTGTGCAGCACCCGCTGAACCAACTCCTGCTGCAGAGCCTGCTACAGCTGCCCCGGCGGCCACCCAGGCACCAGATACCGGCGCGACCGCCCCGGCGGAAGCTGAAGAGCCCGCTTCGACAGGGATCGACTATTCACCTTATGCTGGCACTGAACTTGTTTTCCTGCGCCATTCCGGTTATGATGCGGATTGGATGGCCACGCAAGCTGCGCAGTTCTATGAGGAGACCGGGATCAAAGTCACGGTCGAGCAGATTGCTTACAGTGAAATGCACAACAAGATTGTGGTGGACGTGTCGTCCGAGGGCGGCGTGTATGATATGTTTGCCACCACCAATTACTGGCTGCCAGAATTCTATGACGGTGGATGGGTCATCGACCAGCAGCAGTACCTGGATAACCCGGCGCTGTACAACAGCGACTTCCAGCTGGATGACGTCTCGCAGTCCCTGCTGGATGCCAACCGCATCGATGGCGCCCTGTTGGCCATGCCGTGGAAGTTCAACAGCCAGTTCCTGTACTATCGCACCGACCTGCTCGATGCGGCCCCCACCAATTGGGACGAGATGCTGGAAGCTGCCCAGGCCAATACCAATGACTCGACCGTAGGGATTTCGCTGGCCCTGTCCAAGACCAGCATCATGGACGTTTACCTCAATCTCCTTTACCAGAACGGCGGCACGCTGCTCTCTGAGGATCTCAAGACCTGTAATCTGGATTCCGACGAGGCCCGGGAGGCTCTGGAGTATTTGATCGAATTGTCCCAGTACACCACGGACGGCGCTATCAACAACCATTGGGACGAGACGGCGGCCATCTTTGCCCAGGGTGGCGCGGCCATGGCGCCCGTAGTCAACACCCAGGTCGGTAACGTGGTTAGCCCCGACAAGTCGATGGTGAGCGACTCGGTTGGCTTTGCAGAGCTGCCCGGCAAGGTAACCAGCGCGGCGGCCTCGAACACGTGGGGTATCGCCATTACCCGCAACAGCAAGAACCCGGAAGCCGCCTTCCTGTTCATCCAATACCTGATGCAGCCGGACCACATCAAGGAACTGGTTGCTGCCACAGAGGGCAGCACCATCCCGGTGCGGGGTTCGCTGCTGACCGACGCG
>JAAZNB010000013.1 GCA_012798515.1 Chloroflexota bacterium | reverse complement strand
TCGAACAGGAGAACTTATGCGTTACGGTTACTTTGATGACGAGCGCCGTGAATATGTGATTTCGCAACCGGATACGCCCCTTCCATGGATCAATTACCTGGGAAGCGAAGCATATTTTGGCATAATATCCAATACGGCCGGAGGATACTCCTTTTACCGGGACGCCCGTCTGCGGCGGTTGATACGCTACCGTTACAACAACGTACCACTGGACAGCGGCGGGCGCTACATCTACCTGCGCGACGACGGGGCCTCCGAACCCGAAAAACCCTGCTACTGGTCCCCGACCTGGCAGCCAACCCGCACACCCCTGGAGGAGTACGAATGCCGGCACGGCATGGGCTACACGATCATCCGCTCCAAACGCCAGGGAATCCAGGCCCAGACCCGTTATTTCGTCCCTTTGAACGCCAACCTCGAAGTGTGGGAGCTAACCCTCACCAACCAGCGCCAGCAGGCTGCCGACCTGTCCGTCTTCTCGGCGGTGGAATTCTGCCTGTGGGACGCTTCGGACGACGCCACCAATTTCCAGCGCAATTATTCCATCGGCCAGGTCGAAATTGTCGACGAGGTCATCTATCATAAGACCGAATATCGTGAGCGTCGTGACCACTTTGCGTATTTTGCCTGCTCGGAAAAGCTGGCCGGGTTCGACACCCAGCGCGAGGCTTTTCTGGGGCCTTACCAGGGCTGGGATACGCCCCAGGCAGTAGCCCGTGGCCAGGTTTCGGGTTCCATCGCTCACGGCTGGCAGCCGGTCGGCGTCCATCACGTACGTCTGCACCTGCAGCCCGGGGAGAGTAAAAAGATCATCTTCGTCCTCGGCTACCACGAGAACCCGGTGGACGACAAGTTCGACCCGCCCGGGTCACAGACCATCAACAAACGCACGGTCAGGCCGGTGATCGAGCGCTACCTGGACGGAGGCGCAGTCGAAAAAGCCTTCCAGGAGCTGCGCGCTTATTGGGACGAGCTGCTGGGCAAGCTGCACGTGAACACGCCCGACGTGCACACGGACCGCATGGTCAATATCTGGAATGCTTACCAGGTGATGATCACCTTCAATATCTCGCGCTCGGCCTCGTATTACGAGAGCGGCATCGGGCGCGGCATCGGTTTCCGCGACTCCAACCAGGACCTGCTCGGCTTTGTGCATCTCATCCCGGAGCGGGCTCGCGCCCGCCTGTTAGATCTGGCGGCCACCCAGCTCACCAGTGGTGGGGCATATCACCAGTTCCAACCGCTCACCAAACGCGGCAACGATGACGTCGGCGGCGGGTTCAACGACGATCCCTTGTGGCTGGTCATCGCCGTGGCCGCCTACCTTAAAGAAACCGGCGACTGGGCTTTCCTGGACGAGCCGGCCCCCTACGACAATACGCCCGGCACGGAAGAGCCCGTCTACGCCCACCTGCGCCTCGCCATCCAGTACGTGCTCGAACGCCTCGGCCCGCACGGGCTGCCCCTTATCGGCCGCGCCGACTGGAACGACTGCCTCAACCTGAACTGTTTCTCAGACACGCCGGGGCAATCTTTCCAGACCACCACCAACAAAGAGGGCAAGGTAGCCGAGAGCGTGTTCATTGCCGGCCTGTTCGTGCTGGCCGCTGAGGAGATGGCCGCGATTGCCACCTATTTACACCGCGACCAGGAAGCCGTCGCCTACCAGCACGCTTTGCAGACCATGGAAAGCGCCGTGTGGTCCGCCGGCTGGGATGGGGATTGGTTCCGCCGCGCTTACGACGACTTCGGCAACCCGGTGGGCTCGAAAGAATGTGAAGAAGGGCAGATTTACATCGAGCCGCAAGGCATGTGCGTCATGGCCGGCCTGGGCATCGATGACTGCCGCGCCCGCCAGGCCCTGGACTCGGTGGCGGAGCGTCTGGCCACCCCCCACGGCATCGTGCTGCACCAGCCGGCATACAGTCGATATTACCTGCACCTGGGCGAGATCTCTTCCTACCCGCCCGGGTACAAAGAAAACGCCGGCATCTTCTGCCACGCCAACCCGTGGGTGATGATCGCCGAGGCCAGAATCGGCCGGGGCGACCAGGCCTACGATTATTACCTGCGCATCAATCCCTCGGCGCGCGAGGACATCAGCGAAGTGCATCGCTGCGAACCGTACACCTACGCCCAGATGATCGCCGGGCGGGACGCGCCCACCTTCGGGGAGGCCAAGAACTCCTGGCTCACCGGTACGGCGGCCTGGAACTACGTGGCCATCACCCAATGGATCCTGGGCATCCGCCCGGCCTACGATGGGCTGGAGATCGCCCCCGTGCTGCCTTCTGCCTGGCAGGGGTTTGACGCCGTACGCATGTTCCGCGGCGTCCGCTACGCGATCCACGCCGTGCGGCGCGGGGCGGGCAACAAGATCGAGCTGGAAGTGGATGGGCAAAAAGTCCCGGGCAACCGGGTGCCACTCCCGCCAGCCGGGACACAAGAACTGCGCGTGACGGTCCATATCGGGGAATAATCGTCAGGGGAGGGGTACCACGCGTAAAGCAGCGCCCGGCGGAGATGCAACCGCCGGGCGCTGCGATGTTTTCCTCCCGGCCATCACCGTCCGGGTTTCCCGACAATTCCACACCTGTGTGGCTTAGACGACACCTGTTCAAATTTGTCTGTTGACGGATCGCAACCGAAAATATATCATACCCTACGAAATACAAACAAAAAAGCCATGCTTCGTTCAACCCAGGGCCTTCCCCGGAAGGAAAACCTGCCAGAGGGGGAAAGGATTCTGGAAAACCAAGCATCTGAAAACCTACGATAGACTGCGGCACAGACGAAAGGAAATAAAAATGCCCAACTCAACCATGAAAGCAGTCTGCACTCACGATTACGGCAATGCAGACCAGCTACAACTCGAAAATATCCCCCTGCCGGCGCCGGGCTCCGGCCAGGTGCGCGTACGCCTGCTGAGCGCCGGCGTCAACCCGGCCGACTGGAAGATGCGTTCTGGCCATTACCAGCGCTTTATGCCCTTGCACTTCCCCTGGACGCCCGGCCTGGAGGGCGCCGGGGTGGTCGACCAGATTGGCGCGGGAGTGGTCGGTTTTCAGCCCGGCCAACCCGTCCTGGGCGCCTTCAACGGGGCATACGCCGAATACGCCATCGCCGCCGCGGAAGACCTGGTCGCCAAACCTGAAAAGCTGTCTTACGAGGAAGCCGCCTCGATCCCGGTGGGGGCGCTGACCGCCTGGCAGGCCCTGGAGGATACCGGCCTGCAACCCGGCCAACGCCTGCTGGTGCAGGGCGGTGCGGGTGGGGTGGGCATGTACGTGGTGCAGCTGGCTGTCGCCCGCGGCATAGACGTCATTGCCACAGCCTCCGGCGCCAACCTGGAATTCGTCCGCTCGCTGGGAGCGGATGAGGTCATTGATTACACGACCCAGGACTTCGCCGAGGTGGTCCACGACGTGGACGCCGTGATCGATACCGTCGGCGGTGAAGTGATGGAACGCTCCTGGCCGACCCTCAAGCCGGATGGTATCCTGATCACCATTGTCTCCATGCTGACCCCCGAGCAGGCACAGGCCCACGGCAAACGCGGCAAGCGTTCCGGCCGCGCCCCGGCAGCTGCCTTACAGCCCATCGTCGCCCTGATCGAAGCCGGCCAGGTCAAGCCGGCAATAAGCCGGGTATTCCCCCTGGCCGAGGCGGCCGATGCGCAGCGCATGAGCGAAACCGGCCACGGGCGTGGCCGTATCGTACTGCACATCGCCGGCTGACCCACCCCAATGCGATAAAAACTTAGAACCTATCCGGGTATTCATTTTTCGGATAGGTTCTTATTTTGCCGCGCCATCCCAGGCCACAAAGCCCAGGATGGTCCGCGGTACCTTGTCGGTCACCAGGAGAAAACCGCGCCCATCCAGGCGGACAATGCCCTCCCAGTTGCGCGCCACACGCTCCCCTTCTAACTCCAGGTTGAGGAGCGGAGCATCCGTGCGCACGATGGCGTCCGCTGTGCGCTGGAATTCGACCAGGCGTTCCACCGGGGAGATGCGCACCCGGTCCACCGTGCGCCGGTCCAGCTGGCGCTGCCACTCCGGCACCAGGGGCATGTCCTCGGGGTGCAGGTAATTGGTCACCCAAAACCGGTCCTCCCCATCCGGGGCGGTGGCATCGGTGATACGGTAATCGAGGTTGGGGAAAGGCAGCTCACCCAGGGGCTGGAGGTCCTGGCTGAAGCGATGGGCCTGGGGCGCCGGGTTCACCTCTGCCCCGTTGGCTTCGAACAGGGTGACCAGCTCGTCCCCCATCGCCAGCAGGGCTTCCTCGCTCATGTTGAACATGCCATTCTGCGAATCGATGCGTTCCAGTTTAGCGGGGTCCAGGCGGATCTCATCCAGGTCCTGGCCCACGTCCCCGGCCACCAGGTAGCCGGCCATGGTAAAGCCCTTCCAGGATTCGATGGTCAGGTAGGCGCGCTGGCCGGAGAAGGCGATGGCCTCGAAGCCCTGGAAGACCAGAATCTGGCCGCCCAGGTCGGCATTGATCAACGGCACGACCCCCGGGTGCAGGGGCTCACTGCGTTTTCCGTCGATGTAGTCGAGGATCTCGGCTTTGGAAAGCGTAAACACGGCCCCGTGGCCGTTTTCGCCAAAACGCTGTGGGTATTGGGGCAGCAGTACCAGGGTGTCGCCATACCAGGCCATGCCGGAAAATTCGGCGTCTCGCCCGGCTGCCGGGCCATCCAGCTCGATTTCGAGCACCGGCAGGGTCACTTCCGCTCCAGCCGTGGGCGGCTGGGAAATGTACCCGGCGGGTAAGGCCGGCTGGCAGGCCGCCAGGGCCAGACACAGTAAAGCCATAGCGACTTTCCAGCGGGAACTCCGCCCGCCGGGCCGCCTAGCGGTTCGATGATGCAGCATATTTT
>JAAZNB010000754.1 GCA_012798515.1 Chloroflexota bacterium | reverse complement strand
TGGCTGTCCAGAGGGGCGTGGATGTAATCCGCGGCAGCCCGGCTTTGCCGCCCTGACGAACCCGGCCAAAGAGCTGCTTTATCCCCCAGGGAGAGGACGGCCTGTAATTGGCGGCGAATTTCGGCGTGGAGCTGCTCGGGACTCCCCGGGAAATCATTCAAGGCGCGCATACCAGTGGTCAGGGCCTGCATCTTGCGTTCAGCTTCATCCAGCAGTGCAGTCAGGTCTGGCTGCGGGCTCCGATTGGCGCGGTGCTCTAACAGGTAATTGAAGTAACCCGGGTTGGCGATCTGGCGGAAGGGAGATTGGACGGGCTGGAGCATGAGCTCGCGCAGGGCCTCCTGGATGCTGGGGACGCCGCGTCCGTTCAGCGACTGGCACAGGTGACGGTAAGATTGGTAGGGGTCGTCATCGATTTCGGTAAAGTCCAGGAAGACGTGGTACTGGTAGGCGTTCAGTTCCAGGTACATGCCTTTTTCGGCCAGCTCAGTGCTGGGCAGGATGTATTCGAGCCCGTTGGTATGGTCGCGATAAGTCACAAAGCGTTGGTCACCGGGTTGGATGTGCAGGCCCTCGCCGAGGCTGCGCTGCACCACGGACCGGTTTCCATCCTCGCCTTTGACCAGACTGCCGGCTGAGATACGGATCCATCCGGAGGTCGAGGCAAAGCGGTTGTGATAGACCACCAGAGCGTGCTCGGAACCCAGCGCATTGGAATAAGCAAACACGTCCTCGTTGACGCCGCCCTCGGGAGTGTAGAAATCGTATAACAGGAAGTTCTCCACGCCGGCAAACAGGGCGCGGCGGTGCAAGAGGGGGAAGATCTCCCGCTCGTGGCGCTCGACCAGGTAAGCATCGGAGGTTTCCTCCCATTGGGCCCGGCGGAACTCCATGCCGTACTTCTCAGTGAATCCTTCGATCTGCCCGTGGCCAAACATGGGCAGGCCGGGCAAAGTGGCCATAAGGATGCAAATACCGAAGTACTTATCGCCTTTGCCAAACTGATCCACGGCGGTGCGCTCATCCGGGTTGTTCATGAAGTTGACGAAGCGTTTGAGGATCTCCGGGTCGAACTCCAGCGTGTTCTTCATCACCAGGCGGTAATTGGCATTATCCTCGTTACGCATCATATTCATAAATGCGCTGTTGTATACGCGGTGCATGCCCAGGGTGCGCACGAAATAACCTTCCATGAGCCAGAAGGCTTCGGCCAACAGCAGCGTGTCCGGGGCTTCCTGGGCGATGCGGTCAACCACCTCACGCCAGAATTCTTGCGGCATGGCGGCTTCGAACTGCTCTTTGGTCATGCCATAATCTGAACGGGAAGGGATGGCGCCGCCGCTGCCTGGCTCGGGGAACCACAGGCGCTGGAAATGGCGTTTGGCCAGCGTCATGGCGGCGTCGAAGCGGATGATGGGGAATTTGCGGGCTACCTCCAGGATGGTCTGGATAACCGCTTCACGCACCTGAGGGTTGAGGTAATTGAGCTGGGCGGTGTCGTTCCAGGGCATGCTGGTGCC
>JAAZNB010000012.1 GCA_012798515.1 Chloroflexota bacterium | reverse complement strand
TGAGAACAGGAAAATATCCTGTTCGATGATGGAAATGTTACGGCGCAGGGCTTCCAGGTTCCACTGGCGCACGTCGCGCCCATCCACCAGGACGCTGCCCAAAGTAGCATCGTAAGTACGGTTGACCAGCTTGGTCAACGTGGTCTTGCCGGAGCCCGTCTGGCCTACGATGGCCACCGTCTGGCCGGGCTGCACGCGAAAAGACAGCTCACTCAGGGCATGCCCGTTGTCACCATAATGGAAAGACACGTCCCGGAATTCGATGGCGCCTTGCATGCTGGGGTGAAAACCGGCCAGGTTCTGGTCGAGATTGTTCTCGCGGTTCATCAGCTCCAGGATGCGGCGCGCCCCGGCCAATCCCAGGGAGATCTGCGAGTAAGCAAACAGAGAGATGAAGGTAGGAAAGTCGAGGAGCAGCAGCAGCCCGAAATACGCAATCACCTGCCCGCCGTCCAGGATGCCCTGGCGGAAGAGGACCAGGGCGTGGAACAGCCCCACCCCCAGGGCGATGTTGAACAACAGCAAGGGTAAATAGCGGGCTTCCATCTGCCCCTGCAACACCGCCGCGTTGCGGTAACGCTGGGCGTTCTTGCCAAATCGCAACACCTCGGCGGCTTCCTGGGCCGCCCCCTTGACCGTCTCGACCCCGTCCAGGGCTTCAGACAGGCGGGTATTGAGCTGCCCGAAAGCCGCCCGCACCTCATCCGTAACCGGTTTCAGGCTTTCCAGGTAGCGCCACAAGGCCACGATGTAGCTCAGGACGAACAACAGCGGGGTGAGGATCAAAGATGGATGGTAAGAGGGCGCCGCAAACAGCGGCACGAAAAGGAAATTCAACGAGCCGATCACCAGGTTCAACCCCGGGCTGAACAGGAAGTTGACCTCGCGCACGTCGTTGGTGGCCCGCGCCATGGTGTCGCCCACGGGTTGCAGGCTGTGGAAGGTCATGCTCTTGCCCAGCAAGTTGACGTACAGCTCGTTGCGCACGTCCCGCTCCACCCGTTGGGCGATCCATTCGAAGCCGAAGTTGCGTACGAACTGGAACACGCCGCGCAGTACCTGGGACACGGCGATCCACACCGCGATCCAGAGCAAATCCCGGATGGACGGTTGAGAAGACATGACCAGGTTGTATGCCTGGCCGACCAGGATAGGGACCACCGCGGCCATGGCCGCGTTCCCCAGGGCGCCCAGAATGCCCATAGCCGCCTGGGGCCAGTTGCGCCAGGCATGCGAAGCCACCCAGCGCACCGGTCCACGGCGGTCAAAGGATACATTTTGCCCAACGGAAAATTCCGTTGTACTGGTGGTAACAGACATAAAACCTCAAACCGGCTGGCTGGTGGCCCAGGTTAAAGCAATACGGTGTCGTTCTGTATCTACCGATTGGATCTCGACGTCGATAATGTCCCCGACCTGCAACATGGTTCCAAAGGGTACCTGGCTGCGATGGAGCAATCCGTCCGTTTTGACGCCGATATCGACGAAAGCCCCAAAATCGACGACGTTGCGTACGGTGCCTTTCAAGCGCGTGCCCGCTGTCAGGTCCTCCATGGATAGTATATCACTGCGCAGAATCGGCTCCGGGGCGTCTTTGCGCGGATCGCGCCCCGGGCGTACCAGCTGGTCGAAGATGTCCACCAGGGTGGGTTCGCCGGCGCCCAGCTCAGCGGCCAGTTTAGCCACCGGCGTCCGGGTTTTCAGCTGGTCCAACGTCTGGCGGATCTCGGCCGGGGCGGCGCCCAGGCGAATGCCGGCGTAGTCGATGACTTTTTTAGCCACGGCATAGCTCTCCGGGTGAATGGCCGAGGCGTCCAGGGGGTTATCGCCATTACGGACGCGCATGAACCCGGCCGACTGTTCGAAAGCTTTGGCGCCCAGGCCGCTCACCTTCTTGAGCTGGGCCCGGTTCATGAAGCGCCCGTTTTCATCGCGGTAGGCCACGATTTTTTCCGCCAGCTTAGGGCCGATGCCGGACACGTGGGTGAGCAGCGCGGGGGAGGCTGTATTGACGTCCACGCCCACGTTATTCACCACGCTCTCCACTACGCCATCCAGGGCGTGCGCCAGTTCGGCCTGGTCGACGTCATGCTGGTACAGGCCCACGCCGATCGACTTAGGATCGATCTTGACCAGCTCGGCCAGCGGGTCCTGAATGCGGCGGGCAATCGACACGGCCCCACGCAGGCTGACGTCCAGGTCTGGCATCTCGGCCCGCGCCAGGGGACTGGCGCTGTATACACTGGCGCCGGCTTCGCTGACGATGATGTACTTGACCTCGGGCAGCTGCTTGATCAATTCCGCCGCCAGCTGTTCGCTCTCCCGCGAGGCCGTGCCATTGCCAATGGCAATCAGGGTTACGTGGTAGCGCTGGCACAGCTGGGCCAGCGTTTCCAGGGCTTCCTTGCGCCTTTTTTGCGGCTCGTGGGGATAGATGGTGCCCGTGGTCAGCAGTTTTCCGGTCGGATCGACCACGGCCAGCTTGCACCCGGTGCGGAAGCCGGGATCGATGCCCAGCACCACATAACCCTCCAGGGGCGGCTGGCTCAACAACGCCCGCAGGTTCAGTCCGAAGACGTGGATGGCGTGGCGGTCGGCCTGCTCGGTCAGGGATCGGCGCACATCGCGCTCGATAGCCGGCAGCAGCAACCGTTCGGCAGCGTCCTCGATGGTCAGGTTGAGCTGGTCGGCAAAGAGCGAGCGCCGGTCGGGGCGGAAATAGGTCGTGATCGGCCCGTGCCAATCCCGCTCACTGAGTTCGAGCTTGACGCGCAGCACTTTTTCTTCCTCGCCGCGATTGATGGCCAGCACCTGGTGGGGACGCAGTTTGTCGACCCGCATCTCGAATTCGTAATACGTCTGGTAGACCTTGCGCTCGTCAGCGGCATCGGCCGTCTTGCCCACTCCCAGCACGCCCCACTGCATGGCCTTTTCACGGGTCAGCTGGCGTACTTCGGCGTGGTCGCTGATCATTTCAGCCACAATGTCGCGCCCCCCTGCCAGGGCTTCTTCCACATCTGTCACCACCTCGGAGAGGTACGCCTGGGCGGCCACCTCAGGCGTCACTTTACTCACCGGCTGTTGCAGGATCAGGTCGGCCAGCGGCTGTAAGCCCTTCTCGCGGGCGATGCTGGCGCGGGTACGGCGTTTGGGCTTGTATGGCTGGTACAGGTCCTCCAGCTCGGTCATCGTCTCGGCGGCCAGCAGTTTCTCGTTCAGCTCGGGGGTCATCTTGCCCTGTTCTTCGATGGAAGCCATCACGGTGGCGCGGCGTTCGTCCAGCTCGCGCAGCCGTTCCACCATACTCTGGATGGTACGGATTTGTTCTTCGTCCAGGCTGCTGGTGGCTTCCTTACGGTAACGGGCAATAAAGGGGATCGTGTTCCCGGCGTCCAACAGCTCAATGGTGGCGTTGACCTGTTCCGGGCGAGCCTTGATCTGGTCGGCGATTCGTTTTGCGTAAGTCATGACGTTTGATTCCTATCCCAAAGATAAATATTTCAATGAATGGGTCATATTCCGGACGATCATCTACACGCCCTGAGGCGTCTTATTCAGTCAACCGTTTCCAGGCCCCTACCCACGGGGTCCCGATCTTGTGACGCACGGGAACCTGCACATTCATCAGTTTCTGGCCCACCTGGACGGCCGCCTGCGCCACCCCGCCCCAATCGTCCGCCAGGATGGCGGCCTTCATCTGGTTCCCCACGCGGTTGGTCCACTCCCACTCCATGCGGAAGCGATCCGCCTTTACCCAATAGCCTTTCTTCTCCCAGGCGCCCACCGAGGCATCCACCGTCTCGTGGATCTGGAACAGGCTCAAAGCAATAAAAGCTGCCAGGTCTTTGCTGCTATCGTCCGCCTGCGCCTGGCGCATCAATTCTCGCAACGCTAATACAACCGCTCTGGTCAACTGGGTTCGTTCTTTACCGGCTGTCTCAGTATTGATATAGCGACTCAATCCATTTCCTCCGACATGCATAAAACCGGACAGAGCTGGATGCTCTATCCATCCGGTGGATGATTATATCGCATGCACCGCGATTCGGAGGGGGGAACCGTGATGCGGATGGCGATCCCCGCGCTCGCGGCGGCTCCCTCTCCCGAAGATTGGCATCTAAAAACGGCCACTTCCGGGGCAATGCCTGCCGTGGAGGGGGCCGTTTTCGATAGCACCGGGGTTGATGAATTTATCCCAGGCCTAGCTGGCGCGCCTGCAGGGCTGCCTGGGTGCGGTCCTGTACCCCCAATTTTTGAAAGATGTTGGTCACGTAATTCTTGACCGTGCCTTCGCTCAAACTGAGGCGCAAAGCGATCTCTTTGTTGCTCAGCCCCCTGGCCAGCAGGCGCAGTACGTCCTGTTCTCGGGCCGAGAGGGGCTCACTGGCCGGCTGCACCGGCGCCTGCTGTGGGTCCAGGCGGGAAAATTCAGCCAGTACCTTGCGGGCGATGGAAGGCTCGATCAGCGCGCCACCTCCGGCCATCTTGCGCACCGCTTCGGCCAGCTCTTGCCCCGAGACGTCTTTGAGCAGGTAGCCCAGCGCCCCGGCCCGCAAGCCCTCGAAGACGTACGCGTCATCATCGAAGGTGGTCAGGATCATCACCTTTGCCTCCGGCCAGCGCCCGAGCAAGCGGCGGGTTGCCTCCACGCCATCCATGCCCGGCATCCGGACGTCCATCAACACCACGTCCGGCAGCAGGCTGGCGTATTTTTGCAGTGCAGTGGCCCCATCCTCGGCTTCGCCCACCACTTCCAGGCCATCTTCCAGCTCGAACAGGGTGCGCAGTCCATCGCGCATCAGGCGCTGGTCATCCACGATCAGGATACGGATGTTTACGGTAGATTCCATACTCATCCCTCCTCCGGCTGCGGCAAGGGCAGGCAGAATGTCAGCTGGGTTCCGCCGCCGGGCCGGGGATCGATGGAAAAGCTACCGTTCAAGCGCTGGGCGCGCTCGCGCAGGCCGGTCAGTCCATAGCTGCCCTGAGACGGCCCTTCCTCCGGCATGCCGGCTCCATTGTCGCTGACCAGCAACACCACCGAGCTATGGCGTGGATATAAATGGATCCAGGCCTGGCGCGCCCGGGCGTGACGTTGGATGTTGGTAAGGCCCTCCTGAGCGGCCCGGTAGAGGGCCAGGCGGTAAGGCGCCGGCAGCTCCGGCAAAGAGGCGTCCATATCCAGGGAGATTTCCACGGCAGTGGCTTCTTCGACCTGCTGGACGAGCTTTTGCAGCGCTTGCCCTAACGGCATGTCTTCGGCAATCGAGGCGCGCAACATGGCCACGGTACGGCGCAGTTCTTGTAATCCCTCGCTGACCTGCTCGCGCACAGTGGTCAGGATGCGCACGGCTCGTTCCGGGTCGACCTGCACCAGGCGCTGAGCCCCCTCCAGCTGGACCGAGGCGATGGTCAGCCGGTGGCCCAGCGAGTCGTGCATTTCCCGGGCGATGCGGTTGCGCTCCTGGACGACGGTTAATTCTTCCACCCGGGTGGTATAGTCTTGTAACTGTTGGTGCGCCTGCTGGAGCTCGGCAAACAACTGCTCCGCCAGGCGGCGGTTGTTCTCGGATTGGACCAGCACCCAGCCAAAAATGGCGAAAAAGGTGTAGCCGGAAGCGTACAGTAAGAACGGCAGCAGGCCGGGCAGCCCATCGAGACCCACGAAAATCACCAGGGTCATCAACGTGGCAACGCCTACCCAGGTTAGAGCGACCCGGGTGGGAAAGATCATCATGATCTGCGGCCCCAATAAAAACAGCAGGATGGGGAATTCCCGGATCCCCGGGCGCAGGATCATCAAGCCCCCCACCGCGGCCACCGCCACGGCCACACGCAGGTGTAGCAGCCAGGAAGAAGACACACATTTGAACGGCGGGAGATACGCCAGCCCAAACACGGCCAGCAAGACCAACGCCACCGGCATTTCCCCCGTGCCTGCCATATCCGAGATACCCGAGGCACTGACGGCAAGATATCCGGCGATAGCCGGGACCCACAGCAGGTTTTCGTGCCTCAATTTGTGTGACATACTATCTAGATTGTACTCGAGATATGGGCCTGGTTTCATGAGTCTTCCTGGTCTGTGAGCTATATTTTCTTAAAACCGGTCGGGCTCCAAATCCTGCCCCGCAGGAATAAAGCACCCCTGCCAGCATCATCTCCCTGACCTTCTTCCGAGACCACTCACTTTTTCAGCAGGTCGGGCTTCCATATCCGACCGTTCAACGTCTATGAGCGGCCACCCTTTTTTTCAGCAGGTTGGGCTTCCATGCCCGACCGTTCAATGTCGATGAAGGCGCCCCGGCAGGCAG
>JAAZNB010000753.1 GCA_012798515.1 Chloroflexota bacterium | reverse complement strand
TCTTCCAGGTCTTCAACGGCTTCGTCATCCAGCGGCAGGATTTCCGGGGCCAGAATGGCAACCACCTGGCCGCCGCGTTCGAGCACTTCCAGCTCGCGCAGGCGGCTCTCCAGGCGCTCGCGCCTGCGCTTGAGGGACTGGTAGATAGCTTCCGGGGAAGACGCCAGCCGGCGCTGCAAGATGGTCAGGGCGAAGCCGACGGTGTTGGTCCGTTTGTCGGACTCCAGGGCGTCGGCGCGGTTGAACTCGTCACGGACGTACCCGGTCACCCGCCTGTAAAGCTGCGCTTCCACGTCCGAGAGTTTATAGGGGACGGTGTAGGCGATGCGCTCCGGGAACAAGGGGGTGCCGTCGAACTTGAGCAGGTCTTCCTTGACCATCCGCCGCATCAGGTCGGAGACGTCGCTGGTGTGGGCGCCGTCTCGGAAGCGGCCTTCGAAGCGGTCTCCATCCAGGAGGGCCATGAAGAGCTGGAAATCCTCTTCCTTGCCGTTGTGGGGTGTGGCCGTCATCAGCAAGAAGTGACGGGTCAGGGTAGAAAGCAGCTCGCCGAGCTGGTAACGCCTGGTGCGCTTGACATCGTTGCCAAAGATGGTGGCCGACATCTTGTGGGCCTCGTCGCAGACCACCAGGTCCCAGCGGCAGTCCGGCGCCTGGAGCCTGGCCTGGGCGTCTTGGTCGCGAGAAAGCTTGTCCAGGCGGGCGATGACCAGGTTGGTCTCCAGGAACCAGTTGCCGGTGCGGGCCGCCTCCAGCCTGTCGTTGGTGAGGATCTCAAAGGGCAGGTGGAAACGGCGGTACAACTCGTCTTGCCACTGCTCGGCCAGGCTGCCGGGGCACACGATCAGGCAGCGCTGCAAGTCGCCGCGGGCGATCAGCTCTTTGATCAGCAGCCCGGCCATGATGGTTTTCCCGGCCCCGGGGTCGTCGGCGAGCAAGAAGCGCAGTGGCTGGCGGGGCAGCATGGCCTGGTAGACGGCCGTGATCTGGTGGGGGAGGGGATCGATCAGGGAGGTGTGGACGGCCAACAGCGGGTCGAACAGGTGAGCCAGGCGGATGCGCTGCGCTTCGGATACCAGGCGGAACAAGGCTCCGTCGCCGTCAAAGCTCCAGGGACGGCCATGTCCGGCCAGCTCCAGGCGGGGCTCATCGTGGCGGTAGAGCAGCTCGTTGGCTACCTTACCGGTGGCCGTCTTATAGGTCAGCTCGATGGCCTCTGACCCATACCATTCCACGTTGACGACCGTAACCAGGCCGTCCGGTAAAATGCCTTTTACAGATGCGTTGGGTTGGAGATCTTCAAGCTGGAGCATGGGTTCCCTGTGAATTACCGGTTTCGATCGTACTCGACCTGTGGATATAAGGAGCAGCGGTTCGTATTTTTTAGAGGTTCCGGGACCATTTTGGTCATCAAACCACAAGATACAAGCTACAAACAGCCTGGGGGTGCATGCCCACCGGCCGGCTGGCGGTAACCCCTGGATTGGATAGGTATCCTGGTATGGAAAATTCTCTACGCTTGATTATAAACTCACCGGCCAGAATTTGAAAAATACCAGTTCATCTCCACCCGCCCTACCGTTTGCGGATCCGGTCGCTGGCGGTGGGGATGCCGTTGTGGACGGGGCGCCAGGCGCCGGCCTGAAACACTTCGTAGTCGCGAAAACAACACGGCAGGCCCTGGGCCTGCCAGGGGTCGGGATGCTCCATCAGCTGGAAGTGCAGGTGCGGTGCGGTCGAATTGCCGGAGTGGCCAACCCGGGCCAGCGGTTGGCCCGGGACGACCGGGTCGCCCGGGGAGACCAGGAGCGAGCCGGTTTGGGCGTGGGCATAGACGGCGTAGGCATCCTTGCCCGCGACGATGATGAAGTTGCCGGAAAGGGCGCGCAGGTCCAGCGCCTGGTTCGCACGCAG
>JAAZNB010000168.1 GCA_012798515.1 Chloroflexota bacterium | reverse complement strand
TTTGGCATGCCGGTGATCTCCACCCGCTTCCGCGGCATCCCCGAACAGGTGCTGGATGGGCAGAGCGGATACCTGATCGAGCCGCGCCGCCCGGACGAAATCGCCGACCGGGTCCAACGCCTGGCGCACGACGCGCCCCTGTATCACCGCATGAGCATCCAGGCCATCCGGCATTATAGCGATAACTTCACCCAGGAAACGCGCATCGATCAGATCATCCCGATCATCCTGGGCCAGGATGGCTAACCCGCGAGGTCTCCATGATGGCTGATCCAAACCGCACGACACAACGCCACAGGCCGGGGGGTGAGAACATGCTGGCGCGCCTGACCCCCGCCGGACGGCGTCGCGGCCTGGTCGCCGCGCTGCTGCTGGCCGGCCTGTTGGCCCGCGTTGCGGCCGTATGGCTGGCCGGAGACCGCGCCATCCCACACGAGTTTGGTGTGTTGGTCCCCAACCTGTTGGACGGGCGCGGCTACAGTTATTATGCCCTGGACGCCAACCAGGTGCTGAAAGCCCAATACCTGGCCAACCCCCTGGTCGTGCTTCCCTCCGCCTACATGCCGCCGGTGTATCCCTTCTTCCTGGCAGGTATCTTCTCCGCGGTAGGCAGCACTGCGGAAAAGGCGCTCGTCCTGGCCGAGCTCATTCAGGCTTTGTTGGGCACGGCGACCTGCTTGCTGGTTTACCTGACCGCCCGCAAGATGTTCGACGAACGCAGCGCGTGGCTGGCGCTGGCGGCCAGCTGTGTTTACCCGCTGCTGGTGTTCAGCTCCAGCCAGATCTCCGCCGTCCCGGTCTACGTCTTCCTCAGCCAGGTGGTCCTTTTTCTGGCTTTGTGGAGCCAGGAAAGTAGGACGCTGCGCAAGGACGCGCTGCTGTCCGTCTTGACCGGGCTGTCCGTGGGGCTGCTGGTGCTGTCCCGGGCCGAGAGCCTGGTGTTCGCCGTGGGGCTCGGCTTATGGATCTTATGGCGGGCCAGGCAACGCTGGCTGCCGGTCGCCGGCGCATACGTGCTGGGCGTAGCCCTGATCTTGAGCCCCTGGCTCGTACGCAACTACCACGTCTTTGGCCGCCTGACACCTTTGACCGTCTCGGGGGGATACAACCTGTGGCAAGGACAGAATGAGCAGGCCACCGGGACGTTCGGCGGCTACGTCGTCCCGCCGGTGCAGGAGCCGGCCGCCTTACGCCAGGCCATCGCCAGCCTGGCCCCCGGCTATACCTATGAGCTGGAGCGCGACCAGGCCTACATGCAGGCCGCCGAGGCCTTTATGCTTGCCCATCCAGGACAGGTGGCCGTGCTGGCGCTGCGAAAACTGGCCTACTTCTGGGGTGGGATCTATTTTGGCTTCCAGATGAATTACCCGGGCGTGCACTCGCCCCTGGTGCTGGCTCCCTGGCTGTTGATGCTGCCGTTCTTTGCCTTTGGGCTGGCCCGCTCCCTGCGGCGATCCTCGCGTTACCTGGTCTTTTACCTGTTCCTGGGCCTGACCACGGCCATTGCCATGCTCTTCTTCGTCCTGCCGCGTTACCCGATTATCGTCATCCCTACCGTCATCCAATTTGCCGCCTACGGTTTTACACAAATGCCGCTCGCCCACCGGATCTTTCCGTAACGAGCGAGCGGCATGCTGGCTGCCGGGGGATTCCACCCCAGCTATTTTTTGACCACCGGGATCCAGATCTCGCTGTGGTAGTCCGGGAGGCTGACGTCCTTGCTCTCGTTCCACAGGAGCTCGGGGCCCAGGTTGAGCTCGTATTCAGCCATGGGGAACCACTGCGAGTAGATCCGGGCCCACACGTCTTGCAACGCATCCGGAAATTTTCCCCGGGCAGTGAAGACTGCCCAGGTCGAGGCGGCTACGGGCAGCTCGGCCCATTTT
Organism: Chloroflexota bacterium; assembly: GCA_012798515.1. Classification (GTDB taxonomy): domain Bacteria; phylum Chloroflexota; class Anaerolineae; order Anaerolineales; family Anaerolineaceae; genus JAAZNB01. Next base: position 18,157 of record JAAZNB010000168.1, on the reverse strand, counting down.
CCAGATTGGGGGCGCCGGGTTGCCACGCCGATGTACTGGTCCAGCTGTGAGCCTTCCAGGCGTCCGCCGGTAAAGTTGACCGAAGCGCTCACCAGCCCGTAGGGCTCCTCACTGGACAGCTGCTTCAACTCCTGAATGCCGGCCTCGCTCAGGCTTTGCCACATAGCGGCAATCTCCGGGTTGACCCCGTTATATTGAAGCGAGACGGTCTTCTTGAGGCCTACGATACGAAAAGCCTCTTTTTCTACGATACGATAATCCATGTCGTTTCCTCCTTGAATGGTCAGTTGGAAGGTCATGGGCGGGACGGCCTTTAAAAGGGCGCCTTCCTGGCGGGCCTCGCTGGGCGATAGCCCGTGCACAGCCTGGAACGCTCTGGCAAACGCATCCGGCGACTCGTAGCCGTATTTCAACGCCAGGTCGATGATCTTCACGCCGCGGCTGCGCAGCTCCATGGCCGCCAGTGCCAGGCGCCGGCGGCGGATGTACTCGTTGAGCGGCATTCCGCTCAAGAAGGAGAACATGCGGCGGAAATGATACTCCGAGCAGCCGGCGATGCGGGCCACGTGCTGAAAGTCGATCTCTTCGGTTAAATTTGCCTCGATATAGCTCATGGCCTGGTTCAGTTGTTTAAGCGCATCCATCGTCCGTGCCTTCCTTTCGGATTCATGGTAGCAAAAACGACAGGGCAGTACCCGACCGGAACGGTGCGTCTTCTGCAGGATCGCGGCTCCCTCGTTCCTGGTGATGGGCAACCCCCGGCGCCGTCCCCAAAAGGGGGCCGGCCGGGGTGGGGCCGTTTCGTTCTTCTATGATTTCGATAACTATCATTATCATAAGCATAATTAAGGCCTTAAATCTACTCCAGTCGGCCGGCAGCCCGCCCAGCCCGACAGCCTGGGCGGGCTTACAATTGATTCTATTCCGGAATCTCATCCTTGTCCTGCCCGGACCCAGGGAAAATTTATTTAACCCGATCACCCGGTGTGAGCCGGCACCTGGCGTGACCGGCCCCCCTGCCCCGGTGTGCCCTTTTCATGCTTAAAATGATCCATTTGGGCCATCATTTCCCTATTGATTTTTCCCCGGCGAGTCACTATAATACTGTTTAACTTATTATAATAAGATAATAATATAATAAGTCCTTCCACGAGGTTGACATGGCATCGCCTGTATATCTCCAGCTCAAAGAAGCCATTATCCACAATATCCAGGACGGCACCTACCAACCGGGTGATAAACTGCCCTCCGAGACCGACCTGATCAAGACCTGGTCCGTCTCGCGCATCACCGTACGCAACGCCATCAAAGAGCTCATCCGCGATGGACTGGTATATTCGGTGCAGGGCAAGGGCACTTTCATCGCTGAGCCCAAGATCACCAACACCTTACCCGGGCTGACCAGCATGTCGCACGACATCGTGCGGCGCGGCATGCGCCCCGGCAGCCGCACCATCCACCTGGAGATCCTCGAAGCCGACAAGAACGTGGCTGCCCGCCTGCGCATCTCCCCCGGTAATCTCGTCATCCATTTCGAACGCATCACCTTCGCCGACGACATCCCTGTGGCGATTGCATACACCTACGTCCCCGTGGCTGCCGTGGCTCCCCACCAGGAATCCTTCACCCGGGAGACGTTGGACAACAAAAGCTTCTACGAACATCTCAAAGCCATCGGCGTCATGCCGGCTCGCGGGGACCAGATCATCGCTGCTTCGGTAGCCGACCCCGCCCAGGCCCTCATCCTGGACGTCGAGCCTGGCTTTCCCCTGATCGATTCCGAACGCGTCGCCTACACGGCCAACGGCGATTGTGTGGAATTCACCCGCATGGTTGCCCGGCCCGATTACATCCAGTGGAAAGTAAGCCTGGGCCCTCCCTAGTCCCCGGCTTGCCCTTTCGAAAGGAGGAAGATCTACCTGGGCCGATACCAGGCGCCAGCTCATCCCCCATACCTTACCCTCGATACACCGTTTTCGATCCGTACGTAATCAAATCACCAGAGAGAAGAATAGAAAGGAAAGGTAGCAAGATGCGCAAATCGCTCATCTCTGTCTTACTCATCGCGCTTCTTAGTGGAATGCTCGCCGCGTGCAGTCCGGCCGCCACCCCCACCGCCCCGGCTCCTACCGAAGCCGCCGCTGCAGAGCTGAAAGACGTCAAGGTCGTCTTCCTGCTCACCCAACCCTTGAGCCCCTTCGAGGACGACATCTGGCAGTGGGTCAACAAAGCCCAGGCAGATGGCCTGACTTCTGAGGTCAAGCTGATCGAGATGAAGAACCCCACCGAATACGAGCAGACCATTCGCCAGGTCGCCGAACAGGGGTACAACGTGATCATCAGCACCTTCTTCTACGTCAAAGAAGCCTTCAACAAGGTAGCCCCGGACTTCCCCGACACCAACTTCGTCCTGGTCTACGAGACCAATGACAACGACTACCCCAACATGCGCGGTTACCTGTATGATGTACAGGAAGGCTCTTACGTGTGCGGTGTGGTCGCGGCCAATATGACCGAGACCAACCGGGTCGGCTTCATCGGCGGTGATAACAACCCCGGCATCGTCAAATTCCTGGCCGGTTACGAAGCCGGTCTCAAATCGGTCAACCCCGACATCCAGCTGGACGTGACCTTTGCCGGCACCTTCATCGACCCGGATAAGGGTCACGAGATGGCCCTGGCGCTTTACGACCGCGGCGACGACGTCATTATGCACGCCGCCAACATGACCGGCCTGGGCCTGTTCACCGCCGCCAAAGAAGAAGGCAAATATGCCATCGGCGTGGACATCGACCAGAGCGACCAGGCCCCTGAAAGTGTGATCTGCTCCGCCCTGAGCAACCCCGGCCCGTCGGTTTACAACGCCATTTCCGATACCGCCACAGGCAAGTGGAACGGCACCAATGTATCCTGGGGCATCGACGACGGTGTCACTTCGGTCGCCCTGACCGACCTGGTCCCGGACGAAGTGCGGGCCGCCGCTGAAGCTGCCGAAGCGGACATCGCCTCCGGCAAAGTCGTTCCGCCTCAGACCACCGAGACCGAATAATTCCCTGCATCGGGTCCCTGATTGTCGAGAGGAGAAACGGGCTTCATCGTTTCTCCTCTCCCCCTCCCCTTTCAAGCTGGAAGGTTCTCATGACACCACCTGCGGTTGAAATGCGACAGATCACCAAGACCTTCCCGGGTCTATACCGCTCGGTCGTCGCCAACAAAGACGTCGATTTGCGCGTCGAACAGGGAGAGTTTCACGTCATCGTCGGTGAAAACGGCGCCGGCAAGACGACCCTGATGAACCTGCTCTACGGGTTGCTGCACCCTGACCAGGGCGAGATCCTGCTGTTCGGCCAGCGCGCCAACATCACCAGCCCCAAGGCCGCCATCGACCTGGGGGTAGGCATGATCCACCAGCATTTCATGCTGGTGCCCTCCTTCACCGTGGGCGAGAACATCGTCCTGGGCAGCGAACCCACGCGTGCCACCCTGGTGGATTACGCCAGCGTCCGCCGGCGGATCCGGCAGCTCTCCGAGGAACTCAAACTGGAAGTCGATCCGGACGCACGCATCGACACCACCACGGTAGGTGTGCAACAACGGGTCGAGATCCTCAAAGCGCTGTATCGCGGGGCGCGCATTTTGATCCTGGATGAGCCCACAGCCGTTTTAACACCACAGGAAAGCGAAACCCTGTTTGTGGCATTAAAACGCCTGTGCGCCAACGGATCGACGGTCATTATGATTACGCACAAGATGGCCGAAGTCATGGCCGCCGCCGACCGGGTGACCGTGATGCGCGACGGCAGCGTGGTAGGGTGTTTCGAACGCCACGAGCTGGACGAAAACGTGCTGGCCGAAAAGATGACCGGGCGGGCCTGGAACCAGGTCCGCCTGCCGCGGCAGGCCGCCCCGCCCGATCCTCCCACAGTGTTGCAGGTCGAGCACCTGGCCTGCATGGACGACCGCGGCCTGCCCGCTGTGCACGACGTCTCCTTCGAGCTGCACGCCGGCGAAATCCTGGCCATCGCCGGGGTAGCCCATAACGGGCAGGAAGAGCTGGCTGAAGCCATCATGGGCCAGCGGACGGTCACGGCCGGTCAAGTCCATTTCGCCGGCCAGGAAGTCACTCACCAGCCGGTGAGCAAAATCCGCTCGCTCGGCCTGGGACACATCCCCGATGACCGCTACGGCGAGGGCTGCGCCCGCCAGGCCAGCGTGGCCCGCAACATGATCATGGCCGCCCATAACCACCCGCCCCTGGGCAACGCTGTGTGGATCAAGGTCCGCCAGGCCGGGCAATGGGTGCGCCAGCAGATCCGGGATTACGAGGTCAAAGTCGACCATCCCGACATGCCCATCCTGTCCCTCTCGGGGGGCAACGTGCAGAAAGCCATCGTGGCCCGCGAGATCGCCATGGCCACCCACTGCCTGATCGCCGAACAGCCCTCCCGGGGCATCGACATCGGCGCGGCCGAATCGATCTACACCCGCCTGCGCGACCTGCGTGACCAGGGGGTGGCCGTGCTCTTGATCTCCATGGATCTCACCGAAGTGCTGCGATTGAGCGACCGTATTCTGGTGATCTTCAACGGCCGCATCGTGGGGGAACGCAGCCCGGAACACATCACCCAGGGCGACCTGGGGCTGCTCATGGCCGGTGTGAGCGGGCCAAAGGACGAGGGCTGATATGGAACGCTGGACCCAAAACCCCCGGCTGCGCCAGGCCTTCTTGAGCCTGGCCCAATCCCTGGTGGCCATCCTGCTGGCCATGCTGGCCGGGACGGTTATGTTATTGATCGTGGGCGCCAACCCCCTGGAAGCCTACGCTGTGCTGCTTAAAGGCGCCTTTGGCGGCTGGCCGGCTTTTGCCCGCACGCTGCGCATGGCCAGCCCCATCCTGATCACCGGCCTGGCGGTGGTGGTAGCCTTCCGGGCCGGGTTCATCTACCTGGGCATGGAAGGCGCCCTGTACGTCGGGGCGCTCTCGGCCACCCTGTGCGGTATCTACGTCTCCCCCGGGCTGCCCACCTTCCTGCACCTGCCGGCCGCCCTGTTGGCCGGCTGCCTGGCCGGCGGCCTGTGGGCTTTCATCCCCGCTCTGTTGCGGGCGCGCTGGCGGGTAGACGAGGTCGTCTCGACCCTCATGCTGAACTACATCGCCATCCTGCTGGTCGACCACCTGGTGTACGCCTATTTCCAGGACCCGGCCGGCGGCACCAACGCCGAGCGGGCCCTGACCCTGCCCATTCCCGCTACGGCTCGCCTGCCCTTCGTAGACGAACGCTACGGGCTGTCCTTCTCGATCATCCTCGGGCTGGTGCTGGTGGTGGCGCTGTTGTGGGTCTACTCGCGCAGCGTGTGGGGCTACGAATCGGACATGACCGGGTTGAACCGGCGCTTCGCCCACTATGGCGGCGTCAACACCCTCAAGATGGCCCTGACCAGCATGGTCGCCAGCGGCGTCATCGCCGGCCTGGCCGGAGCGGCCGAATGCCTGGGGAATTATGGGCGCTACATCGGCGGTTTTTCCTCCGATTTCGGCTTCGACGGCGTCACCGTGGCCCTGATGGGCCGCCTCAATCCATTGGGGGCCCTGTTGAGCGCCATCTTCTTCGGAGCGTTAAAGAACGGCGGCTCGCTCATGGAACTCGAAGTCAACGTGCCCCGGGACATGGTGGTCGTTTTGCAAGGCCTGATCCTGCTCATCGTCACCGCCCAGACCCTATTCGTCGTGCTGCGTTTGAATGCCCAGGCAAGGCCGGAGGAATAAGATGATCGAAACCGTATTGACGCCCGACCTGCTGGCCGCCACCTTACGAGTGGGCACACCTATCTTGCTGGTCGCCCTCGGCGCCGCCATCACGCTGAAAGCCGGCATCTTCAACATTGCCGTCGAAGGCATGATGCTGTTGGCCGCCTTCCTGGGCGTGGTCCTCTCCAGCCAGTTCGAAAACATCTACATCGGCGCCCTGCTCACCATCCTGCTCACGGTGGGCTATGCCCTGGTGTACGGCTTGATCACCATCACCCTCAAGGCCGACCAGATCATCGCCGGCCTGGGCCTGAACATGTTCGCTTCCGGGCTGACCGCCTGGCTGCTGCAATCCGTGCTGAATGCCCCCGGCGGGTACACCACCCCCACCACCCCGCGCATCCCGGTGCTCTCCATCGGTTTCCTCGATCAGGTGCCTGTGTTGGGGACCATCGTCAACCACCAGCACGCCATCGTCTACCTGAGCTGGCTGCTGGCCGGGGTGGCTTACCTGTTCGTGCACCGCTCGAAGTTCGGCCTGCGCCTGCGCGCCACCGGGGAACACCCCCTGGCCGCCGCCACGGTGGGCATCAACGTTGTGCAATGGCAGTACCTCTCCCTGGTGCTGTGCGGCGTGCTGTGTGCTCTGGCCGGCATCTCCCTGTCCCTGGCCAGCCTGGGCCTGTTCACCAAAGGTATGACCGCCGGGCGCGGTTTCATCGCCTTCGCCGCCGCCAGTTTCGCCACCGGCAACATCCCCGGCACGGCGTTGATCAGCCTGCTCTTCGCCCTGTGCTCCAGCCTGGCCATCCGCCTGGAGGGCTTCGGCATTCCCACCCGTTTTGTACAGATGATCCCCTACCTGGTCACTTTCATCGCCCTGATCTTTGCCCGCCGCAAACAGCCCGAGTAGAACCGGGCGAAAAGGATGAGGAGATTTATGGAAAAGAAGGTTTATATCGGTGTCATTGGTTCCGGAGAAAACGTCCCCCCCGGCGTGCTGGCCCAGGCCGAGCGCATCGGGGAATTGATCGCCGGGGGCGGCGGTGTGCTGGTATGCGGTGGCCGCGGCGGCGTCATGGAGGCCGCCTGCCGGGGCGCCCAGGCAGCCGGCGGGATGACCGTGGGCATTCTGCCGGGAGTCGACCGGGAGGGCGCCAATGCCTACCTGGACGTGTCCATCCCCACCGGGCTGGGTTTCGCCCTGCGCAACTTCATCACCGTACGTACCTGCGAGGCCATCATCATGCTGCACGGTGAAGTCGGCACGCTCAGCGAAGCCGTGCTGGCTTACCAGCACGGGCGCCCGTTGGTGGCGCTGTCCAGCAGCGGCGGCTGGGCCGAACGTTTACGCCAGGCAGCCCTGGAAGACGGGGCCTACCTGGACGCCCGGCAGCTGATGCAGATCCACTACGCCGAGACGCCGGAAGAAGCCGTCCGGCTGGCGTTCGAGCTGGTGGGCAGCGTCTCCCCACCGGCCAAGATCTAGCCTGGAGCGAGGTTGCCATGCAAACAAACGCCGGCGGCGTGATGCCAGAGTTTACCCTTCCCCCCGGGCTGCGCGCCCGCCCGGTCGACGTCCTGGCGCTGGGCAGCGTGCTCCAGGAACAGATCCTCCACCTGGACAAATGGCCGGTGCCGGGCGGGCAAGACGTGGTGACGGTCGATTCGGTGACCTTTTCCCCCGGCGGCTGCGCCATGAACGTGGCCACTTTCACCGGGCGCGCCGGGGGCCGGGCGGCCCTGCTGAGCGCCATCGGCGACGGGCGGTTCGGGACCCAGGCCTACGCCGAGCTGGCCGCGGCCAGGGTCGACATCACCTACCTCAAGCAATTCCCCGGCAAAGCGGGCAACCTGATCATCTTACTGTCCGATCCGGCCGGCGATTGGGTCTCGATGGACGCCATCGATCCCGACATCACCTTCGACGCCGGCGACCTGCCGCCCGCAGGCTTCTTCGAGACGGTCAAGTTCTTGCACATCGACGGGTTTTCTTACCTCAACGTGTGCAGCCCGGAGACCGTATGGACCGCATTGCAGCGCGCCCGGCGCGCCGGCTGCCTGATCTCGGTGGATGGCTCAGTCCCGGCCGCCCGCAGCCGCCCGGATTTCATGGCCCGCCTGTTCAGGGAAGCTGACATCGTCTTTGCCAACCAGGCGGAAGCCTGCGCCGTGACCCACAGCGACGACGTGGACCAGGCCGCCGCCCGGCTGCTGGAGCTGGGCCCCCAGGCTGCCATCGTCAAGCTGGGCGCCCAGGGTTCCCGCGTGCTGGCCTCGAACGCCGGCCTGACCCTGCCGGCTTATCCCGTGGAGGTGCGCGACACCATCGCCGCCGGGGACGCCTACGTGGCCCATACCCTGCTGGCCCTGTGCCAGGGGCTGCCCCTGATGGCCGCGGCCCAACGCGGCAGCGCCGCCGGGGCGCTGGCCTGCCTGGGGCACGGCTCGCTTTCCACACACTTCGGCCTGCCTGAGGTGTTGGCGCTCATCGAGCGGTCCGGGCCCTAATCCTGGCCTGCACCAACCGGGTTCACCACCCCAAAGCGGTTGTTTTTCAGACAGTACCCAACCAGATTAGAGGAAGAACGGAGTAGATTTCAATGAGTGAACGGTCCGAATATATCCACGAACGGATGGGAGGCCAGCTCCAGCCAGGCGATGTCGCCCCTTACGTGTTGGTACCGGGCAGTGAGAAGCGGGTCAAGAAATTCGCCGGGGCGTGGGACGAGGCCCGCCAGGTAGCGCAGCATTACGAATTTCTGCTCTACAGCGGAAAGATGGCCGGGATTCCCATTTCAGCCTGTTCGACCGGCTGCGGCGGGCGCTCCACCAGCATCGTCGTCGATGAATTGGCTGCCCTGGGAGCGCACACCTTCATCCGTGTGGGCGTTACCGGCCCGCTGCAAAGCCACCTCAAGGTGGGCGACCTGGTGATTGCCTCCGGTGTGGTGCGCATGGACAAGACCAGTGAACACTACGTTTTCATCGATTATCCGGCCGTAGCCGACGTCGAGGTCACCTGTGCCCTGATTGCCGCGGCCGAGAAAGTCGGCGCGCCCTACCACGTGGGTATCGGGGCCACTTCATCTTCCTTCTACACCGGGGAAGGCATCTCCGGGTATCGTGGCTACCGCCATTCGGGCATGGACCCCATCGAAGCGGACCTGACTGCCGCCAACGTGCTGGATTGGGACACCGAGTCGGCCACCATCTTCACCCTGTGCAGCCTGTATGGGCTGCGCGCCGGGCGCATCAACGTTATCGTGGATGACCCCGAAACCAACACCTACAATCCCTTTGGCGAAGAACGCGCCGTTCAGACCGCCCTGGAAGCGATCAAGATCCTGGCCGCCTGGGATCAGAAGAAAAAGGCCAGTGGCGCCCACTACATCCTTCCCCCCTACCCCACCAGCCACAAGTCAGCCTGAGAGGACCAACTTTTATGAATCAGGATAACGTACATCGCAATTTTGGGGGCCAGGCGCAGCCCGGGGACGTGGCGCCTTACGTACTGCTGGCCAGCAGCAAAGACCGCGTGCGCAAGGTCGTCTCGCACTGGACCAGCGCCCGCCAGGTCGCCGACCACTACGAATTCTTGCTCTACAGCGGTGAATACGCCGGCCGGCGCATCTCGTGCTGCTCCACCGGCATCGGGGGCATGTCGGTGGCCATCGCCGTCGAAGAACTGGCCGCCCTGCAGGCCAGTACTTTCCTGCGCGTGGGGGTAACCCGTCCCCTGGTCGACGAACAGGCATTCGGCCAGCTGACCATTGCCAAAGGCGCCGTGCGTTGGGATGGCACCAGCCACGATTACGTGCGCCCCGAATATCCCGCCCTGGCTCACTTCGAAGTCGTGCTGGCCGCCATCAGCGCCGCTGAAAACCTCGGCTTTGCTTATCAGGTAGGCATCATCGGCGACCTGGCCTCCAGCGGCCCGGAAAGCAGCGACGGCTACCGCCATTTCCTCACCCGGCGCATGGCGCCCTACAAACAAGAGCTCTACGAGGCCGGTGTGCTCAACGGGACAGGTGAATCGGCTACCATGTTCGTGCAAAGCTCGATCTACGGCCTGCGCGCCGGGACAATCCACGTCAATGCCTACGATCCCGAAGGGCAACACTGGGACCCGGCCGCCGACGACAAAGTCGTCCTGGCCGGCCTGGAAACCATGCGCATCCTGATGGAATGGGACCAGATGAAACAGGCCCAGGGCGTGCCCTACATCACCCCGGCCCTGGCATAGCTCACTCCATCTCTCAAAGGCACAACTAAAAACGGAACCGGAAAGAGGCTTTCCGGTTCCGTTTTTAATTAACCACCACCCGAAGATTCAATCCAGGCCGGCGTAAGTAGCCTCTTCCTGGACTTCTTCCTGCGGGGCCACCTGGGGCAACCCCATAGCCGGCTGCAAGATGGTCTGGCAGTAGGGATTGCTACACCCCTTACAGCGTTGGCCGTACTGCGCCGAGCACGTCTCGCCGCTGCGCAGGTGGGCGGCCACGACCTCGGCCAGGGCGCGCTGGAAGGTAGGTGAGCCGTTGAAAGCTGGCGCACGCTTGAAATTACGGATTCCTACCGCGTGGGCCAGCTCGCCGTACTCGATATCGATCTCGTGCAGGGTTTCGATGTGGTCGCTGGTGAAGGCCACCGGCACCACCAGGACGTTGCGCTGGCCTTGCTTGCCCAGCTCGCGGATCGTGTCGTCCGTGCTGGGTCCCAGCCAGGGCACCGGCCCCACGGAGGACTGGTAGCAAATGCGGTACGGCTGCTGGCGCCCCACCAACCCCATGACGGCCTGGACTGTGGCTTCGATCTCAGCCGGGTAGGCGTCGCCGCGCTTGACTACAGACATGGGCAGCGAATGGGCACTGAACAGCAGCATCGTCTGGCCCCGCTCTTCGGCCGGGAAAGATTCCAGGCCGGCCCGGATCGATTCGGCCAGGGATTGGAGGAAGCCGGGATGCAGTGGCCAGCGATCGATCACGCTCCAGTGAAAGGCATCCTCCAACCCTTCGCGCTCCGCCGCCCGCCACAGCTCGTTCAGGCTGGAGCCCGTGGTGGTACACGAAAACTGCGGATATTGGGTAAACGCCACGGCGCGCCGGACGCCATCCGCGGCCATCTGGCGCAGGGCGTCCTCGGCGAAGGGCGGCGTATAACGGAACGCCACGTAGAAGCGGTGCGGGGCGGTCTCGGGCGAGATACGGTCCAGCCAATCCGCCATCCCCTGCCCCTGCAAGCGAGTCCAATGCAGAATCGGTGATCCTCCACCGATAGCTGCGTAGCGCTCGCGTACTTTGGGCGTGCGCCGCTCGGCGATGAAGGGACCCAGCCAGCGTTGAAAGGGCAGCGGCATGATCTCGTGGTCGGCAAACAGGCGCATTAAAAAAGGGCGGACCGCGTCTAACGTCTCGGGGCCGCCCAGGTTCAACATTACAATGGCTGTCGGAGGTCTCTGTAAAGGATTCATCACACACCAGAAAAATTTTAGAGTACAGGCAACTATATTCACCCTTATTCTATCGAATTATGCGGGTTCTTGAATTAATCTTGCCTAAGAACCTGGCTACCAATCTCCGCGCCGCCCTGTTGTGCAGGGCTACTCCGCCGGCCCACCGGCATAGGCCTGCACCAGGGCCTCGTAGCGGTGAGCCAGCCAGGTCGCCAGCAGGTAGTTGGCCACGATGACGGCCAGGCCTATCCCGCCCCATACGGCCGCTGATCCCCAGGTAAAGAGCCCCCGGGCGGAGAGGACTGCCAGCGCCCACAGGCAGTAGACGGCGGCCGGCAGGCTGGTCAGGATGACCGGCACGTAACCGCCGTAGACCAGCCACTGGACGATGTGCATCCCCAGGTGCAGCAGGAATCCCAGGGTCAGGCCGGCCCACAGGGCGTACCCCTGGCGCTCCACGCACCACCCGGTGAGGACGGCCAGCAGCACAAATTCTTCGCCGGCAATGACGGCCAGGCCGGCGGTCGAAAGCCGGTCGAAATTGGGCAGCAGACGCCGGGCCAGGCCCGGGAAGCGCCTGTTCAGGTTCTCCCGGTTCTTGCCCACCCACACTTTGATCATCAGGATTTCTTCGAAGTCGTGGATCATAAACACGACCGGCAAGAGCCACATCCACGAGTCAGTGTTCATCTTTCACCTGGAAGGTTTACTCACATCCCAGACGGAAGCCGGGATACACACCCCAGGATTATACCGCCTTGCCGGTCAAAAAAACCGGGCAGAGAAGGGGATTCTCTGCCCGGCATTCGGTCTTTTTATTCTTCCGGAGCCCCGGCCTGGATCCAGGCAATGACCTGCTCCAGCTCTTGCGGGTCTAGCTGGCCCGGGTGCTTGCCCAACTGCTGGATGGTGACCAGCAGGCTGTTGGGCACGTCGCCGGGGACGATCACCGGCCCGTGGGCGCCGCCGGCTATGGCGGCGTCGTACGTCTTGAGCGTCAGCCCGCCCAAGGTGCCATGACAGGCGCCACACTTATCCACCATCAGGTCCCCGATGCCGGTATTCCAGGTCAACACCGGTCCGGCCGGCTGGCCGGCGGCGGCTGTCTGTTCGGCCGGCAGCTGGGTGGGCAGGACTTCCACGGTGGCCGTGGGCGGGAAGGTGGGCAGCGGCGTGGGCGTCTGCGGCACGAACACGTTGGATTGCTCGATGGGCACGATGGTGTCGATGGCTGTGTCCTCGAAGGTCACAAACCGGTACACCCCTAACAAGAGCAGCACCGAGACCACCGCGGCCACGGGAGTGAAAATGGCCAGGCGCCGGCGGCGTTCGGTCTCCGTGGGCGGGGGCGGTAGTTTGCCCGCCTCGATGTCTTCCAGCTCCAGGGCGTGTTCTTCCGCCATCTCCTCACGGCTCATGTGGCCGTTGAACATGCTCATGTTCCAGCGGCGAATGTGGACGTGATAGAAATGCCACAGGATGATGGCCAATACGGCCAGCAAGGCCTCGCCGCCATGGGCGGCCTTGGCAGCCGGGATGATCACCCCCGGCAGCAGGTTGGTGGTGGCGATCGGATTCCACAACATGAAACCGGTCAGGGCCATGACCACCAGGCCCCACACCAGCGCCCAGTATTCGGCTTTCTCGATGAAGTTGTAGCGCCCCATGCGCGGCCAGCCTTTGCCCAGCCCCAGGTTATACAGGAAGACCTGGATGGCATCGCGCAGGTCCTTGATCCCCGGCAGCATACTGGCCTGTTCGCGCCGCACGAACAATTTGTAGCCTATCACCACCAGGTGATAGATGGATTCGAGCAGGAAAGTCGTCGCCGCCACGCGGTGGATGATGCGCACCGTCTCGATCCCACCCATGGCGTCGATCATGAACTTGGACACCGGCGAGAAGGGATACTTTTGCGGCAGCCCGGTCAACGCCAGGATAGTGAAGGAGAGGATCAGGAGGATGTGCTCGACGCGGCGATCCAGAGTAAAACGCGGGAAAGTTTGTTTCTCTTGCGTCATGACTGCCCCTCCCCGGGTGTGGACGGGTCGTCGTCCGTCTCCGGCGCTGCAGGCGGCTCATCCGCCGGAGGCGCTGGCTCCGGCGTAGCGTCCTTTTCCGGCGCCCGGCGCCGGCTGCTGGCCGCCCGGTGGCGCACGTCGCTGACCACAAACACGGCCATGGCGCCCAGCACGCCCGGGATGAAGAACTTGTAGAACAGGTTGACGTAGTACACCAGCGGCGCCCGTTCCGGGCTGGGGATGTAGTGGCTCAGCCAGGAATCAGGGAAGTTCTCCGTGGCGTCGGGGTGGCAGCGCTGGCAGGTGGCCAGCATGTTCTGTTTGACCTCGATGCCTTTCACCGGGTCGTCGACGCGCTGGATGTCGTGGATGCCGTGGCAGTCAAAACACACCGGCTCGTTCACGCCGGCGTCCGGATGGGTAGGTTCGAACAACGTCACCGTCGTACCGTGGAAATCGGATACGTAGGTATCCAGAACGGCAGTGGACAGGCCGTACTTATCCATGATGTTGGGATTGGTGTGGCAATTGGCGCACACGTCCACCGAGGAAAGGCGGAAAGTCTCGCTGGTGGGATCCTGGATCTGGTGCACGCCGTGGCAATCGGTACAGGTAGCCACGTCCGGGTTGTTGTTGTCCAGGATGCCGCTGCCATGAACGCTTTGGGCATACACCTCGAAGATCTCGTTGTGGCACTGGGCGCAGGTCTGGGGGATATTGGCCCGCTCGTGCAGATACATGTGGCCCTGTTCATCCCGGATCTGGCCCTGGGCGTGCGGATCGTGACAGTCACTGCACACCGGGGCGTTGACGTTGCCGGCATTGAACTCGCGGGTGTGGATGCTGTCCTGTACCTGTTGGTACTGTTCCTGATGGCAGTCGGCGCAGGCATCCTTATAGAACAGGGTGTAATCGCGCAGGCTGTCCACCGGTTTCTCCGGATGAGGATAACCGCTGATATCCGTGTGGCAGTCGGTGCAGTTCATGTTTTGTTGGCCGTGCACGGAACCGCCGTATACCTGCGGGGCGATGCTGACCAGCAGCAGCTCGCCGCTGGACAGGGTCACGTATTGCCCGGCCTGCGAGTGACAGGCGAGACATTCCGCGTTGGGAGGGGGTTCATTCTGCGGATCAGGGGCGCCGCCGGTCCCGGCCTGAACCGCGGAGGACGGGCCGGTCAGGATACCCAGCAACAGCACGGCCAATACCAGTGCGGCCAGCCCCAATCCTCGGGTTATGATCGGCAGGTATGCTCTCATCAAATGTACTCCATGATTGGATATTGTTTTCGCTCCTGTCAAAACCTGGCTGTCTTATGACAAGCGTCTCTCCCCCCTGCCCACATACAGCAGAGGGGAGAGAGCTCTCAAGGAGTTTCTAAGCTTCAGGGTCGTGGTCCGATGGGCTCAACCGTCACCACCGTTCCCAGGTCTGAAATGGTGTCTTGCAGAACCTGGATGACGTAGACTGCATTGTGTACATAGGCGCCCGGGTCCTTCTGGGCGTACTGATAGTTGTAGGCCGCTTCCAGCAGGCGCGGGCTCCAGGACTTGTAACTGTTGTCCGAGGTGCGCTCCTCGGGGTCCACCACGCCATTGCCGTTGGTGTCGCCAAAGAAGTAAGGATGCGACAGCGGATCGTAGGCAATGGGGCTGCCCAGGACCTCACTGGCATAGGTCTGCAAGGAGACCAACAGCTTCTCCTGCAAGGTTTCGATCTCACCCTTGAGACCTTCCTGGGTGTTGCCGTCGCCATCGTAGTCGCCGGTGGAATTCATACGGATCAGCTCCGGATCATCCACCTGGTGGCAGCCCTGGCAGGCGTCCACTTTGGGTTGCAGGGCGTGCGTGTCGTGGCAGTCGGTACAGGTCTGGAAGCCCTCGATGTGCATGAATTCGCCGGCATATTCTTTACCCGGGTACTCGTAGATACCCTTGGCTTCGGTGCCAAACAGGGTCGAGCCGGCGGCAAAGTAGTGCACGTTGACAAAGCCCAGGGATTCGTCCGGGGTGTCGGGATCTTTATCCTGCACCCGGCGGTTGACCGAGACGGTCGATTCACGCCCCTGGTGGCAGTTCAGACACAGGTTGTCATCCGGGCTGTCCTCGAAGCCGAGGCGAGCGCCGCTGGGGAAGGTCACCAGTTCGACCTGGTAGCGGGTGAACTCCTGCAAATTGTCGTGGCAGGTCTCGCAGGTCAGGCCATCCGAGGCCGGCTCGGCCACGTTGACCCCCTGGGAGAGGAAGGTGGGCAGGCCGCTGCTGCTGTGGCACTTGGCGCAACTGCCCGGCACCATGCCATCTGCATCCCAATGGCGGAAGGCTTCTTCCGAACCGGCAAAGTGGCCGGGATCGTCGCGATGAGCCATGCTCAGGTCCACCGGCTCGCTGAGCGCCTCGTTGAGGTCCTCGGTCGAGTCGTACAGCAGCTGCATGATGTACTTGCCGCCGTGGACGTAGCTGCCCGGGTCTTTGATCGAGGTCTGGTAGTTGTAGGCGGCCTTCGCCAGGCGTGGCGTCCAGGATTTGTAGCTGTTGGCGTAGACGATTTCGTCCGCGCCGGCCTGGCCATCGGCGTTGGTATCGATGAAATAGTACGGGTAAGTGACTGCATCATAGACCAGCGGCGAACCGGCCACCTCAGCCGCGTAGGCCTGGATGGCGGTGTAGAGCAGCTGGCGCAGGCCATCCACCTCGTAATAGATGCCCTCTTCGAGATCGCCGTCCCCGTCGTAATCTACCAGGGAGCTGAGCATGCGCACGTCTTTGACGTCATCCACCGACTCGACGCCGGTATGGCAGTCGGCGCACACTGCCACCTTCACCTCGGTGGAGTGCGGCTCGTGGCAGTCGGTGCACGAATTTACGTTGCTGACGTGGTTCCACAGGGCATCGTATGTCTTTTCTTTGTCGGTGTATTCGTAGCCGCCCTTGACCAACGTCCCGTAGCGGGAGACCGCCGCGGCGTAATAATGGATGTTGGTAAAGCCCAGGTCACCGGCTACGGT
Source organism: Chloroflexota bacterium (assembly GCA_012798515.1). Lineage (GTDB taxonomy): Bacteria > Chloroflexota > Anaerolineae > Anaerolineales > Anaerolineaceae > JAAZNB01. The sequence goes on along the minus strand of JAAZNB010000168.1, from coordinate 1,925 downwards.
GTCTTCGTCGGCCACGTTGGCGGCTGCGATGGCTTCGTCCACCTGGACCATGGAGGCGGTGCCCTGGTGACAGGACATACACACGGCTTCACGCCCCAGCCCACTCACTTCGGCTCCAGATGGGAATACGACGCTGGTCAATTGCAGCGTCCCTTCGTTGTGGCAGGTCTCGCAGCCGATGACCGTCCCGATGGCGTGGTTGGCATCCACTGCACCGGCGGCAGTACCATCTGCCCCAACGAAATCAATAAAGCCCGGAGAACTGTGACACTTGGCGCACGATGCGGGGATCTCAGCCGGGTCTTCCTCGTTCCAATGGTTGAACGGCTCGGCTTGTGCATCTGCATGTCCAGACGCCGCCCAGGCCGCGTAGAATGGAATATTGGATTCGTCAGGCTGGATCGGGCAAGGTGTCGTTTCCGGGCAGGTTTGCTCGGTGGGCTCCACAGCCGGGGTATCCCCGGCCGGCGGATTCGTGGTTTGCGCCTGCTGACCACACGCCGCTAAAATGAAACCGATAACCAATAGCAAACCGGTAATGATCACGAGCTTAAATGGTCGCTTCATTCGCTAATCTCTCCTCAATAAACTTGCCGCATCGCTAAAGGGTTGTGTAAGTGACACTTTAAGCCATATTTTCGTAAGTATATCAAATTGGAATTATTAATTCAATATTAATCTTGTCACCCAAGTGTAACATTTCATCCTATATCGATTTACATCGTCTTCCAGTGGGTTGGAAAACGGCAGAAAACGGTCCCCGCCGGGGATCATGCTATAATGAATCACCCCAAGCACGGTCGAATCCCACTCACGATGAGGTGATTGCACATGAATCGCTACATACCTCGCCCGGCATACCCGCTCGCCCAAGGGCACCTGAACGAGGGCTATACCTCGCTGGCAGACGCCCTGCGCCAGGCCGGTGGCGTCTGGTTATTGGAAGGCGCCAGTGGCCTGGACTGGCAGCAGGTGACCGCCGCGTTGCAAGCCGCCTTGGCCGGCTCTCCGGTCGTCTTTTTCGACGCCGGCACAGCCCTGCTCCCACTGGCAGAACGGGCCAGGCTGTTGTCGCCCGACCTTGGCAACGACGATCCCAACTACGCCCGCCTTTACAGCGGCGCCCTGGAAGACCTGTTCTCCGCCGGAGAACTGTACCAGCTGGCCCAGCGCATCGACCAGGCCGCGCACAGCCACGCCCTGGTCATCTGCGCCGGCCCGGGCAGCAGCCTGGTGCCCGTTGCCGGACACCAGGCCTGGCTGGAGATCTCTAAAGAGAAGACGCAAAAGGCGCCCTGGTTCGGGCGTATCCCTACCCTGGCCGGGAACCTGTTCCCCACCTTGAAGACGCTCATGCACCTGGATTGGCCACTGCTCGACCAGCAGCGCGCCAGACTACTGCCCGAGCTGGATCTGTACGTGGACGCCACCGACCCCGCCTGCCCGGTTTTCACCGTCGCAGCGGACCTGCGCGCCAGCCTGGGCACCCTCTCCCACCAACCCTTCCGCACCCGCACCATCCTGTATCCCAGCGCCTGGGGCGGCCACTGGATCCTGGACCACATTCAACACAGCGAGGACCTGCCCAACGTCGGGTGGGCCTTTGCCCTGGTAGCCCATGAGAACGGCATCCTCTTCCAGGAAGGGACGCTCGAAATAGAGGTCCCCTTCGACCTGATCTTGCAGCAGGAAACTCTCTCCATCCAGGGCGAGCGCGCCGCGGCGCACTTTGGGACCAATTTCCCGGTCCGTTTCAACCTGACTGACACCATGGGCGGCAGTGACCTGTCCATGCAGGTGCACCCCACTGCGGCCTACGCCCGCCAGCAGTTCGGCACCCCCTTCACTGAAAACGAAACCTATTACGTCTTCGACCACCAACCCGGCAGTAAGATCTATCTCGGCTTGCAAGAAAACCTCGACCC